>NZ_JAQMIL010000063.1:0-56927 GCF_029990105.1 Bradyrhizobium sp. Arg237L
ACGGCGCAATGGCCATCCCAGGTGCTGCCCGCAAGCGCCGCCTTTTGATGCCGATGACGCGGGGATTGTCGTCGGAACACTGCAACGTCTGCACCACACGCCGGCAGCATTCCGCTGCTATTTGACGATCCGCTCACCCACAAGCCTGTTACGGAGTCTTCCATGTCCGACGCCACGATCACCAAACTGACGCTCGACAGCCTGCGCGACCTGTTTCAGCTCGCCGGCTATCGCGTCGAGACCCTGACCGATCCGGTCGCTAACATCTCCTATCTGCGCTCCGGGACCAACGGGCTCGCGTTCGACGTCCGTCCCGGAAACCGGATCGCCGGCGACGAGCAGAGCTTCATCGATGTCGCCCTCATTGCCGTGCTGCAGGTGCAGGGCGAACTGCCTCTCGACCTGGTCAACCGCTGGAACGCAACCCGCCGGTTCGCGCGCCTGCAGTTGAGCCCGCCGTTCCTCGCTCTGTCGCTCGATTTCTCGCTGGCGGGCGGCGTGACGCAGAACAATCTGCGGGCGCAGATCGAAATCTGGGATCACCTGGTGCAGCAGCTCGTGGCCTATCTGCGCGAAGAACTGGCCAGTCTGGCAAAGGCCAAGGCGCCGAATGCGCCCGCTGCCAGCACAGCCTTGCCGACGCCGGCGGCGGATCGCGATCGCGTCGCCGAGACCGATCTGCCGCACACGGTCCAGTAGGCCGCGCGGCACGCGGATGAAGGCCGCTATCCATACCGGCGGAAGCCGCATCTTGTGGCGACGACGGGGCGCGCGGGCGCTCGGCGTCGCGCTCGGCGCGCTTGCCGTATTGCTCGGGGCCAAGCCAATCTCGGCGAAGGCCGCAACCGACGTGGATGGCAGGTTGAACGCCGCCCAGGCGCCGGCGGCCTGGCAGGACTTCGCCAAGCGCCTGCAGCTTCGATTGCAGGAGCGGCTGGCGTCGGACTCTACGCCGGCGCTCCGCTTCCATGACGCGGTCGCAAGGCGCGCCTCTGATGTCGGGGCGGCGCCTCCGTCGATTGTCGTTCGTGTATGGGTGATGCCCGACGGCAAAGTCCAGCGCATCGAGTTGGAAGGCCTCGACAATGACGCCTCGCATGATCTGTCCGCGCTTCTGATCGGGGATGGCGTGGGCAGCACGCCGCTCGATATGCCGCAGCCGCTGCGCATGCGGCTCTCGTTGCGTCCGAACACACGCGTGGAGGATTGAACGTGCCGGCACCGGCATCGCAGCGATCGCGCGGCTTGGTGGTGGCAATGGCGGCACTATCCGCCGCGTTCATGACGGCTGCCGGCCGGGCGGAGCCAGCCGCGAACGATGCGAGTTTCGCCGTCCGTTACGCCGCGATCGAGGTGCCTGCGGACACTGCGCCCGCGCCGAGCCCGCCCTTCGCCGGACCGCTGGCTGGTCCTTCAGCACCAGCCAAGCCGGAATCGCCGATGAGCCGTAGCGACGCGCTGGCCTACTATCGGGCGCTGATCGAGAAGGAGGCCGGGCGGCGGGGACTGGCGCCGGCCATTGCCGAGGCGGTGATGGCAGTGGAGAGCGGTTACAACCCCGGCGCAATCGGCGGTGTCGGCGAAATCGGGTTGATGCAGATCCTGCCGTCGACGGCGCGCATGTTGGGCTTCACGGGAAGCAATGCCGAACTCGCGATACCCGAAAACAACATCCGTTACGGGGTGACGTACCTCGCGCAGGCGTGGCGCCTTGCCGGCGGCGACCTTTGCACCGCCACGATGAAATATCGCGCAGGCCACGGCGAAACGCGCTTCTCCCACCTCTCGGTCAACTACTGCCTCGCGGTCCGCTCCAAGCTCGCCGCGCGCGGATTTCCCGTCACCGGCAGCGTCCCGGTGGCAACCTTCGGCAAGCCGGCCGGGCTGGGCGGTGGCTGCGGTCAAAAATGTCTTCGGGCAGCCGGCATCGGCCGCCTCGATCTCGCAGGGCTCAACACCAGGTTCAACACACTCGTGATGCAGGTGCGCGGCGCGAGGTGAGGGGTGCTGGGCTCGGATGGCGATGGAGCGACAGCGCTATGAGCCGTCCCATCGGCCGCGGTGAAAAGCCGGTTTCCGATCAGGCTGTTGGTGGGATTGCCTAGTCTGGCTGGGGAACCTGGATTCGAACCAAGACAAACAGAGTCAGAGTCTGTTGTGCTACCGTTACACCATTCCCCAAGAATTGCTCAACGGCATCAATAGCTTAAGTCTATAGCCGGGGCAATGCCGGCGGGCGGGATCATGGCAAATCGCCGCCTCGCTGCGAGGTCCTTCTACTGTTCGGTCAGGGCCTTGGCAAGCAGGTATGGCGGGTGTTTCCGGGCAAAATGCGGCCGGCCGCGAGAAGGGCATCGGAGCAGCGGTTGGCTTCGATGCCGTCCGGCTTGTTGTTTGCAGGATGCGAGACCGGCCGTGCCCATCAGTGTCAGCCTTATAGGGAATTAAGGGCAACGCTTCATCACCACGCGCGCCGTGACGTGCCACCTCGCACTCGAATGCGCACGCCGCACGTACAGCGCTCAAGTGCCTAGCGTTGAAGCAGCGGTGCGATCGGTTGCGTGATGCCTGTGCACGCTCGCGCCCGGCTCGGCTTGCCGAGGTCAGGGTGCCATGCGATGCTGGTGTACCAAGAAAATTGGGGGCGAGGGCTGCAACGGCTCGTGGGTCTCCCATGCATAAAAAGCCCGGCACCGGGCAAGGGATATTGGAGACGTTCGAAGATGAGATTTTCATATGTCATCGGGCTGTTTTCGGCTGCCGTCATGTCGGCCGCGCTGGTGGGCAATGCCGCGGCCCAAGGCAAGACCGTCAAGATCGGCGGGATCTTCCCGATGAGCGGCAATGCCGCGAGCATCGGCGTTCATGTCAAGCAGGCGTTCGATGTCGCGCTCGACATCATCAACAACCCGCATCCCGAGCTCGGCAACTTCCCGCTCGCCAAGAATGGCGGTCTCGCAGGCCTCGGCGGGGCCAAGGTCGAGATCGTCTACGCCGATAACCAGGGCAGCCCCGCGACCGGGCAAAACCAGGCGCTGCGGCTGATCACGGAAGAGAAGGTGGTGGCGCTGACCGGCGCCTATCAGTCCGGCATCACGCTGACCGCGAGCGCGATCGCCGAGAAATACAACATCCCCTTCGTCAACGGCGAGTCGGTTGCGCCGAACCTCACCGAGCGCGGCTTCAAATGGTTCTTCCGCGTCACGCCGATCGCGACCGATTTCGCGCGGGTCTATTACGAATTCCTCAACGACATGAAGGCCGCCGGCGCAAAGACCGACAATATCGCGATCCTCCACGACAACACCGAATATGGCGCCTCCGTCGCCAACACCCTCACCACGGCGTTCAAGGAGAAGGGCATCGCGATTGCGCTCGACGTCGCCTATGCCACCAACGCGACCGACGTGCAGAGCCAGGTGCTGCAACTCAAGGAGAAGAAGCCCGACGTCGTCATCGCGATCTCCTATACGTCGGATGCGATCCTGTTCGCCAAGACGATGCAGGCGCTCGACTACAAACCGCCGATGCTGCTCGCCGACGACTCCGGCTATTCCGACCCGTCCTTCATCAAGGCGGTCGGCAAGATCTCGCAAGGCGTCTTCAACCGCTCGTCATGGAGCGTCGGTCCCGCGGGCTCGCCGACGGCGATCATCGCCAAGATGTACAAGGACAAGAGCGGCGATGACATGGACGACACCGTCGCGCGCCAGATGCAGGCGTTGTTCGTGCTGTGCGAGGCGATCGACGGCGCCGGCTCGACGGAACCGGCCAAGATCCAGGCCGCGTTGAAGGCGACCGACCTCAAGCCGGATCAGATCATGATGGGCTACAAGGGCGTCAAGTTCGACGACAAGGGCCAGAACATCCTGGCGTCCGGCCTCATCATCCAGTTGCAAGACGGCGAGAACTACGTCGCGGTCTGGCCGAAGGCGACCGCCGAGAAGACGCCGATCATGCCCTACAAGGGCTGGTGATGAGCTGTGAGGGCGGGGCACGAGCTTCGCCCTCACAATATGCCGTCAATGACGATGGCACGGATGGATAGACGTAAGCTTTCATGACCTTCACGCTTGTTCAGGTGATCGTCGGCGGCCTCCTGCTGGGAGCTGTCTACGCGCTGTTCTCCTCCGGGCTGACGCTGGTCTGGGGCATGATGAACGTGGTCAACTTCGCCCATGGCGATTTCGTCATGCTCGGCATGTATGTCGCGTTCGTCGTCTACACGCTGCTCGGCGGCGGGCCGCTGATAGGCGCACCGCTGGCGACGCTGTTGCTCGCCACGCTCGGCGTCATCGTCTATTTCGGCCTGATCCGCGACATCATGAAGGGGCCGATGCTGGCGCAGATCCTCGGCACCTTCGGGCTCGCGCTATTGCTCCGCTATTCGGTGTTCTGGTGGTTCGGCGCCAACTTCCTGTCGCTGCCGGAAAACCTCGTCGGCGGCACCTTCGACATCTTCGGCATTCGCATCCAGGCCTCGCGGCTGCTGGCCGGCGTGGTCGCGCTGGTGGTGACGCTCGGGCTGCACCTTCTGTTGACGCGCACCACGCTCGGCTCGCGGATGCTGGCGGTCGCCGAGGATGCGACGGCCGCGCAGCTCATGGGCATCCGGCCCGACAGCATGCAGGCGATCGCCTGGGCGATCGCGGCCGGCGCCACCGGCCTTGCCGGCGCGCTGATCGCGACCTTCTTCTACATCGTGCCGACGGTCGGCGAGACGCTCGGCATCGTCGCCTTCGTCACGGTCTCGCTCGGCGGCTTCGGCAGCGTGCCCGGCGCGCTGGTGGCGGGACTCCTGATCGGCGTGATCGAGTCGCTGTCGGGCTATCTGATCGGCGCTGTTTACAAGGACATCGTGGTCTACACGCTGTTCCTCGGCTTCCTCTGGTTCAGGCCACAGGGCCTGATGGGCAAGACGTGATGCGGCGCGCTCTCTGGCTCCTGATCGCGCTCGCGCTGGTGATCGCTTATCCGCTGGTGTTCACGACGCCGTTCCAGCAGCGGCTCGGCGCGCTGGTCCTGCTCTATGCGATCGCGGCCTCCGCCTGGAACATCATCGGCGGCTATGCCGGACAGGTCTCGGTCGGCCACGTCGTGTTCTTCGGCTGCGGCGCCTATGCCGCGATGGGCGCGTATGCGCATTTCGCGCTGTCGCCGCTGATCGGAATTCCCGCCGGCATCGTCTTTGCCGTCCTGATCGCCGCCGTGATCGGCAGGCCGACGCTGCGGTTGTCGGGCCACTATTTCAGCATGGCGACGATCGCGGTCGCCGAACTGGCACGGCTGATCGTCACCAACACCGAATATCTCGGCGCGGCCGTCGGCCTCAGCGGCCCAACCGTGCCGCGCAACGTCTTCGATCTCTCCTTTATCTCGGCGCTGCCATATTACTATCTGTTCCTGGTGATCCTGATCATCACGCTTGCCATCACCTGGTGGATGACCAACAGCCGGATGGGGTTCTACCTGCGCGCCATCAAGGATTCCGAGCGCGCGGCGCGTTCGCTCGGCGCGCCTGCGAGCCGCATCAAGCTTTACGCCTACATGCTGAGCGCAGGACTCACCAGCGTCGCCGGCGCGCTCTATGCGATGATGTTCGGCTTCGTCGATCCGGAGTCCGGGCTCGGCATCCTGATCTCGGTGAAGATCCTGATCATGGCGGCGCTCGGCGGTGCCGGCCTCTTGTTCGGCCCATTTGTCGGCGCCGCGATCCTGGTGCCGCTGGAGGAAATCTCCAACAGCCTGCTGGGCGGCAAGGGCGCCGGCCTGACCTTCGTCGTCTACGGCGCCATCATCGTGCTGATTGCGCGCTTCCAGCCCGGCGGCATCCTGGCGCTGATCAACCGTCTCGGGGCGAAGCGCCACGCCAAGCCGATGGATGAAAGCATCGCGCAAGAGGCCAGCCATGCTTCTTGAGGCGCGCGGGGTGACCAAGGCTTTTGGCAGCTTCAAGGCGGTCGATGCGGCCAGCGTCACGCTGGGGCAGGGCGACATCCTCGGCCTGATCGGCCCGAACGGCGCCGGCAAATCTACCTTCTTCAATTGCCTGACCGGCGATCTCGCGCTGACGTCGGGCCAGGTGCTGTTCGAGGATCACGACATCACGGAGCTGCCGCCGGAGGAGCGCGCACGTCTCGGCCTGGCGCGCACCTTCCAGGTGCCGCAGACCTTCGAGGGCATGACGGTGCTGGAAAACGTGATGATCGGCACCTTCCTGCGCACGCCGCATCGCGCTGAGGCCGAGACCAAGGCGCGCACTGTGCTGGAGCGGGTCGGCATGATACGGCTGGCGGATGCGCCGGCGCGCTCGCTCGGCACGCCCGGCCGCAAGCGGCTGGAGATTGCGCGGGCGCTCGCGACCGAACCCAAGGTGCTGCTGCTCGACGAAGCGATGGCCGGACTGACGCAGCGCGAGGTGCAGCTTGCGATCGAACTGGTGCGCGACATCCATCGCTCCGGCATCACGCTCGTGATCGTCGAGCACATCATGGAAGTGATCATGTCGCTGGCGAGCCGGGTGATGGTGTTCCACCAGGGCAAGGAGATCGCGCGCGGCAGCCCGCGCGAGGTGACGTCCAATCCGGCCGTCATCGCCGCCTATCTCGGCACCCGCGCTGCCAAGGCCGCCGCCGGCCACACCCCGATCGAGTTGATGGGCGGACCCGCGACATGACCGGGCCGCTGCTGAAGCTCGAACATCTGGAAGTCCGTTACGGCGACCTGATCGGCGTCTCCGACGTGTCGCTGGAAGTGCCCGCGGGCAGCGTGGTCGCGCTGCTCGGCTCCAATGGCGGCGGCAAGACCACGACGCTGAACGCGATCGCGGGCCTGATCCCGGTGCATGCCGGCAGCATCCACTTCAATGGCGAGGCGATCGCGGGCCAGAGCGCGTTCGCCATCGTGCGCAAGGGGCTCGCTTTGTCGCCGGAAGGCTGGCGGCTGTTCGTGCAGCAGAGCGTGGAGAACAACCTTCTGCTTGGCGCCACGCCCTTGCGGGACAAGACGCGCACCAGGACATTGCTCGAGCGCGTCTACGAGATCTTCCCGCGCTTGAAGGAGCGTCGCAGCCAGCGCGCCGGCACCATGTCCGGCGGCGAGCGGCAGATGCTCGCCGTCGGTCGCGCGCTGATGAGCGACCCGAAGCTGTTGATGCTGGATGAGCCGTCGCTCGGCCTGGCGCCGGCCGTGGTGGAGTCGATGTACGAGACCTTCGGCCGGCTGCATCGTGAAGGCCTCACGATCCTGCTCGCGGAGCAATCGATCGAGCTTGCGCTGGAAGTCTCCGACTTCGCCACCGTACTCCAGGTGGGCCGGAGCGTACTGTCAGGCACCGCCGCGGCGCTGGCGCAGGACACGCAGGTGCAGAAGGCCTATCTCGGCGCGTGATGTAGCTCCGTAGGATGGGTTTCGCTTCGCTCTACCCATCCTACGGGCTCACAGTCGTCATTCCGGGCGATGCCACCGGGTCCGCGCGAAGCGCGGCCCGATGACAGGCTCTGCATCGAGCCTGGCCGCCTCTCAGCCGGCCTTCTGACGCACGGGCTCGCTGAAGACTGCCACCGTGGGAATAGCAGCCTTGTACTTCTCGACTTCGACCACCGCCGTCTGAGCACTGGTGGCCTGAGCCAGTTTCGATGTCGCCTCGCTCACTGTGAGCACATTGACATCGCCATAGCGGCAGAGGGTGCCGGGTTCGCGCGGATTGACCGGATCGTACCAGCCACCTTCGCTAATACGGATCACGCCAGGCCGGATCTCATCGGTGACCTTGATCCCGACCAGGATCTGTCCGCGGTCGTTAAACGCCCGTGCCACATCGCCGTCCTTCAGGCCGCGCGCGGCGGCATCCTTCGGGCTCATCCAGCAGGGTTCGCGCCCCGACACCGCGTATGTCTCGCGCAGGCTGGTGCCGCAAAGCTGCGAGTGCAGGCGGTAGATCGGATGATTCGACGCTATGTGCAGCGGATACTTCGTCGTCGGCCCATCCAGACGCTCCACCGGCTCCATCCAGGTCGGGTGGGGCGGGCAGTCATCGTAACCCATCTTCGCGATATTGTTCGAGAAGATCTCGATCTTGCCCGACTGTGTGCCCAACGCGTTCAGCAGCGGATCCGCGCGGAAGTTCGCGTATTGGACATAGTCCTTCTGCTCCTCCTTCAGCGGGAAGGCCAGCGGCTCGTTATGATTCCAGAATACGTCGAAAACCGGCATCTCCATGCCCTTCGCCCGGGCTTCCAGGCGAGCTGACTCATAGAAATTCCGGATCCAGTCCATTTCCGTCAGACCTTCCGTGTAGTCGTACCGCTTGCCGATGCGGTCGGCGAGGTCGGCGAAGATGTCGTAGTCGCTGCGCGCCTCGTACATCGGCTCGATCAGCTTCTTCATCGGCACGATGTGGCTGAGCGCGTAATCGCCGACTTGCTCGATGTCGTTGCGTTCGTACGACGTGGTGACCGGCAACACGATATCCGCGAAGCGCGCCGTCGGCGTCCATTGGAAGTCATGGACGATGAACGTCTCGATCTTCTTCCACGCTTTGACCATCTCGTTGCGGTTTTGATGATGCATGAACGGATTGCCGCCCGCCCAATAGGCAAGCTTGATGTCCGGATACGTGACTTTCGAGCCGTTGAACTGGATCGTCTTGCCCGGATTGAGCAGCATGTCGACCACCCGGGAGACCGGAATCGACGAGGCCGCCCCGCCGAGGCAGTAGGAGCTCGTGGAACCGCGGGAACAACCGGGAGGCAGATTCACAGGTGAGCTCGCGGGGCTGTCCGTCATGCCCGGCAGGCTCGGCGCAGTATGGGTTGGATTGCCGGCGCTGTAGTGATAGGCGAGCCCGAAGCCGCCGCCCGGCAGACCGATCTGACCGAGCATGGCCGCCAGCGTCACGAACATCCATGGCGGCTGCTCGCCATGATGCTGCCGCTGCGTCGACCAGCCCAGGGCCATCATGGTGCGGTTCTTGGCGAAGCTGCGTGCCAAATCCTTGATTGTCGCCGCATCGATGCCGCAGATCGCGGACGCCCAGTCCGCCGTTTTTGGCGTGCCGTCCGTCTGTCCCAGCAGATAGGGCACGAACTTCTCGAAGCCCGACGTGTATTTTTTCATGAAGTCCTTGTCGTGCAGGCCCTCCACATACAGCGTATGGGCCATGCCGAGCATCATCGCGACATCGGTCTGCGGCCGTGGCGCGATCCACTCGCCATTGAGGTACTGACAGGTTTCCGTGCGGATCGGGTCGATGCAGACGACCCGGACGCCGGCCTTCTTGACCTCTTCCAGTCCCTGGAACACGCCATGATCCGGCACGATCCAGCCGATCTGGCTGGTGATCATGGGGTTGCTGCCCCAAAGCACCAGGATCTTCGAGTTCTTCGCGACATTCGACCATGTGGAGCATTGATTGACCACGCCCACCGAGCCGATGACGTGGGGCAGGATGACCGACGCGGCGCCGTTCGAGTAATTGCCGATTGAACCGGTGAAGCCGCCACCCATCTTCAGCAGCCGCCACAGCAGCACGCGGCAGCTGTGAACCTTCCCTACGCTCTTCCACCCGTAGGATCCGCCATAGATCGCGCTGTGCCCATACTTCGTGCGCACACGGTCAAGCTCGCCGGCAACGAGATCGAGCGCCTTGTCCCAACTCACCCGGACGAAATCGCCCGTGCCACGCCCAGCGGGATCGGCGCCCGGGCCTTGTTCGAGCCACGCCCGCCGCACCATCGGATATTTGATACGGCTCGGGGAATAGATCGAATTCATCATGCCCTGCAGCATGACGTTGGGATGCGGATCACCTTCCCAGGGGATCACTTTCTCGAGCTGGCCATGGGCAACATGTCCCCGGAACACACCCCAGTGAGACGCCGACAGGATCGTCTTGCTTGACGGCTCAGCCGCCGCACCGCGGCTCAGCAGGGAGCCTCCCGAGGCGCCGAGGGCAGCGAACAGAGCGGAGCTCTTAAGGAAGGAACGGCGGCTGACGCCGGTGTTTGCAGTGAAGGAAAGAACCTCAGACATCGCGGTCTCCTAATAATAATCTTCGGCTTCCGCCCAATCCCCGCCGAGGGACGAGGCAAGGCCGGACACGAAAGCGTCGATCAGCGCGAACACAGCGCCGTAGAATTCAGAACGTGTCGTTCGGGACACGGCATGCTTCACTGCCGGGACCCACCTTGACAGGCGCCTGGCCATATGACGGCTGAGCGCGTGGTTGCCCTGCCGCAAGGCTTCGGCCAGGATGCCCAACTCGATCGCCAGATGATCGGGGGGCTCGCGGCACTCCGCGCCAACGGATGCATCGAGCTCCCGGAGGACGGAGAGCATTTCGACGAGCGGTGTCTGGAACTGGCGTCGGGTTTCCCCGGCATAGGAGCGCTCGTACAAAGACACCGCCTCCGGCCCGGAAACGCCTTCGAAAAGCACGACGTAGACGTGCCCGAGACGCTTCTCGATCTCTTCCGGCGCATGCTCGCGCAAGAACGCCATGATCGCCTGGGCCGCCGCTTCCATGCCCAGCTCATCGCCGAGATCCGCGATGAACTCGAGCATGTCCTCGAAGCGATTGGCCAATACAGCCTCCTTGTCCAAGGGACGCAGGATGAGCCGACTGAACCAATCCGCCACCATGGCCTGGCCGAGCAGATCGCCTTGATTGACCACGCCCGCCGTGACCGTGTGTGACCGGGGGACGTTCTGCGAACGAAGCACGCTCATTTCGCCGAGGCCTCTGCAGCGTGTACGTCCTGCGCGTGGTTCTGCAAATATCCGAGCAGCAACCGGTACTGATCCGTGGTCAGCGACGTATAGCGACGCATCGCACCGAGATTACCGATCCACTGGTTGGCCAGATAGTGATGCGGCTCAGGCAGAGAGTGGCAGGTGCCGCATGAGCTGTTGTACAGACTGGACGAGTAGCTCCACATATCGGCGAGACCGGTATTGAGCCCGGTGTTGTCGATCCAGACGGTCAGGCTCACGGGAGACCAGGCCGGGCCCGACTGAGACGCCACCTTCTGGCCGCGCTCCAACTTCTCGATCGCGGCCTCGTCGAGCACACCGACCATCATCCGCTGGCCCTGCATGCCGAAGATCGCCGACTGCACGCCGTCGACCTGCCATCCCTCCAGCTTCACCTTCAGCAGGTTGTTCTTGCGCTCAAGAACCTTCAGGCGGGCTGTGGCCAGCAGCTTTCCGGCCTCTCCCCCCTTGGTGCCAAAGCCCGCCTCGTCCAGGTGGAACGGCTTGGTATTCACGACATAGACCGAATCCGCCTTGCCGACAGCCGTGGCATCCGAGATCGGCAGCACCACGTTATGTTGCTGCAGCGGGATCATGACGATCTGCGGAGTCAAGTTCGGTTCGGGCTGGCCCGGCGCTGGCTTGTCGACACCCGGCGCGGTCTTCAGATAGGCCGCCATCGCCCGCAGTTCATTGATCGGCAGCTGCGACGTGTTCGCGATCACCTCCGCCATGTCGCCACCCGCTGTCTTGTTGAGTGGACTGATGCCAGACTTGAGGTAGTTCACGACGGAATTCGTGGCCCAGAACTTGATGCCGGTCTCGTCCTGGCTGATGTTCGGAAAATATCCCTTGCCATCAGGCGTGGGGCCGCCGCCGTAATGCATGCCGGCCTTGATCGCGCCGGTGAAGGCACGGGGAGAGTGGCACTCGGCGCAGTGCCCGGCAGCCTCGACCAGATAGCGCCCGCGCGCAACCAGCTCATGCTGCGCACTTGCGTTGGTGGCGGGCTTGGTGGCGACAGACTGATTCTCGATCGGCCGACCGTCGAGGAACGCCAAGCGCCACACGCCGATGCCTCGGCGCAGGCTGTAGGGGAATTTCAAGTCGTGGTCGGGCGCTTTGCCGGGCAAGGGCTCGAGCGTCTTGATGTAGGCGAACATGTCGCGCACATCGTTGGCGCTCATGCGCTGGTACGAGGTGTAGGGGAAGGCAGGATAGAGATTCTTCCCGTCCGGCATCACGTCGGCAGGGCCGACACCTTCGCGCACCGCCTTGGTGAACTGGGCCAGCGTCCAGTTGCCGATGCCATCCTTCGGGTCGGGCGAGATATTCGGCATGTAGAACCGGCCGAACGCGGTGTCGAGCGCCCGCCCGCCGCCCAGCTTCAGATGATCCTTCTGATTCGTCGTTGCGTGACAGGTCGCGCAATCGCCCGCGATGAACATGAGCTTGCCGTTTTCGAGGTTGGCTGGACCCCCGTCGGCGACATCGCGGGCGGGGTGCGTCGCCGACCAGAGCCAGGGCGAGGTGAGAGCGAAAAATCCCACCCCTCCGAATGCGGCTAGCCCCACGACTCCAGCTACCAGCTTTCGTTTCTTCGGCGATAAATTTTTGGGAGTTGGCATTTCACTTCTCGCCCGGAGCGGGCGGGCCTTCTTCGGTTGTTGAACGCGCCATTGCGTTTCATCATCATGCTCGAAGTCTTGGCAGTCTAACGCCACGGCAAGGCGGCCGGCTTTGATGCACGTCAATCGATAAGTATGCTGACGATCGGTGCGTCGATCGAGCGCAGACAAGAGATCAGCTTTTGAGAAGCGTTAGCGTTTGCGGAAAAATCTCAGCGCCCGAGACGGTCTCGTTCAAAACACCGAGCCGACAATTGCTCTCTGTGAACGTTGCGTCGCCGCGCGGGAGGAGGTCTGCTGGATCGTGAAGGCCTCACGATCCTGCTCGTGGATCAATCGATCGAGCTCGCACTGGAAGGCTTCCGACTTCGCCACCGTGCTGCAGGTGGGCAGGAGCGTGCTGTCAGGCACAGCCGCCGCGCTGGCGCAGGACCCCCTGGTGCAGATCTGTAGGATGGATAGAGCGCAGCGAAACCCATCATCTTCTTCGCGGCGGAATCGATGGGTTTCGCTGCGCTCTACCCATCCTACGAGCCAAGTGTGTAGGGTGGATTAGCGCAGCGTAATCCACCATCTTCTTCGCAGCGTTCGGCTGGCGGCGGGTTACGCTTCGCTAACCCGCCCTATCCATGCGCATCGAGGTGAAGAGACGCGCAGCTAATCGCATCTCAACAATCCGTTTCCCCAGAGGACCAATTTACTTAATTTATTGCTATCGGGTTTCCCCTTTGCCTAGTTTTTCCGGTGCTGGGAGAGCAAAGCCAATGAAGGACATGCAGGCGCACTTGGAGAAGCTTCGAAATGAAGCTGAGGAGTGCGATCTAATCAGCAAGCTCGCCACCAACGCGACCAAGAAAGCATTGTTTGCCAAGCTTGCTGAACATTACCGAGCGCTGGTTAAGGAAGTTGAGCAAGCCATAGCGGCTTCCTCGGTAGATCGAAGTGGTTGAAGCCGGCGGTTCAATGACTCGCCAACCCTGCCAATAAGGCATAGGCTCTAGGCTGCCCCTCAGTGGGGGCGACGGGCACGAACCCGCGCATCTGCGAGGTGAGCAAATGCCCAATCGAAACTCGCGGAGGCGCTGGGGCTAAGCGCGGTTCGCCGGGGCAGGGCGCGCGCCTCGACGCTCGCTTTGCCCTTACGTGGACAGCCGCTTGATGGTCTTGATGGCCTGATTGGGGCCGCGCCAGCCTAGGAACTCAAGCTCCTTTTTCTCAAGCGCATCCGTCGCGAGAAAGAACTGCTGAATCTCTTGGTGCGCTCGCGAGGGAAGATGCCGGATGTCCTTTAGATCGGTCTCGAGGGGAGTGCGGTCGGGCACGGCGAATAGGCGATCGTTTCTCTCTTTCTTGCGCTTGCCTTTCTGTTCGACTTCGAGAATCCCGATCGGTCTGCATCGCAAGACCACGCCGGGATAGGATTGCGCATCGTGAATCACTAGGACGTCGAGCGGATCACCGTCCTGCGCCTTGGTCGATGGGACAAAGCCCCAATCGTACGGATAGCGGAGGCCGGCCATCAGAGGCTTGGCGAGCGTAAACACACGCAGCTCCGGATCGAAGTCGAGCTTGCAGGTGCTTCCGCGAGGGGTCTCGATCACTACAAAGATGTGGTCGTCGTCTGCCCAGGTTGGAAGCTCAAAAAGGTTCGTCATCTCATCTTCCTTGGGCTGCACCGACGGTGTCTGCCATCCGGGCTCCTCGCATGCCCATCGGCTTCGGCGTCCCGGTTGTGGTATCGCGCGCGGTCTGGTGCTCCATCTCGGCATCGATCTCGGCCCCCAGAAGGATGACGATCGCTGACATCCAGAGCCAAGTCATGAAGCCGATGACGGCGCCGAGCGAGCCGTAGGTCTCGTTGAAATTGCCAAAGTTGGCCGTGTACCAGGAGAACAACCCCGAGCCGGCGAGCCACAGCAGGGCGGCTATTGCGCTGCCCCACGTGATCCACCGCCACCGGGGTGTCTCGCGGCTGGGACCGTAACGATAGACAACGGCGAGGGCGAACGTGAGGATCAGGTACATCGCCGGCCACCGTCCCATGCGGACGAGCATGTCGCTCGTATTGGGCAGGCCGACGTAGTTGAGGATTACAGGCACCGCGACGATGGAGCCGAGGGCAGCCAGGATGAAGAGGACCCCGCTAATGGTGAAACCGAGCGACATTGCATTCAGTGTGAGGAAGCCGCGCTTTTCTTCTTCGCCATGGATGATATTCAGTGTGTCAAAAAGCGCCTTCATCGCCGCATTCGCGCTCCACAGCGAAATCGTCAGACCGATCAGAAAGGTCAAGCCAAGCGTCTGCAAGCCCTTGGACACGACCCGCGTCAACTGTTCGTGCGCGACGTCGATGGCCCCGCCGGGCAGAAATCCGCCGAGCTGATCGAGCTGCCGTGCTATCGTCGAAGGATCCGAGAATAGTCCATACATTGCGACCAATGCCGCGATGGCCGGAAAAATGGCAAGTATGCTGTAGTAGGTCATTCCCGCTGCGAGGGCCAATACTCGGTGCTTCGATATGTTCGCATACACGCGCAGAACGATGTCTTTCCAGCCCGAAGCAGGAATCTCAGAAGGCCTCGTTGCCCGACGACCGCGGTCGTCGTTTCCGAGTGGTTCGCCCTGAACGCTACGGCCGGTCGGTGTATCAGCCGAACGCTCCTTCGTTGCTGGGAAGAGATATTCCGATGCGAGCGCAACGCCCAACAAAGCTACCAGCGACGCAACGGTCCAGGCGCCCGACGGCGGATGGGGACCCTCTGTATTTGCTCGCCTGATGTGCATCGCCTCGTTGCCGTTTTCAGCGTCTTGTTCGAGGTAATGTGCATGTTCCGAAGAACGTTCCTTAGATATCTGGAGGACCCATTTAACTAGGTAGTAAATGCCTAGCCGATGATCGCGTGCCGAGCCCATCGCGCTCTAGGCCGCTTCCGACACCTCCTCTTCCTCGGCTTCGAGATTGATCACCGAGGTGGCCAATTCTGTCAGCGCTTGATCGGTCGCCTCTTCCTCGGCGAGGGTGGCCTGGAGCAGCTTTGCCGCATCCGTCATGCCGAGTTCTTCCGCCCAAGTCCGCAGGGTCCCGTAGCGGGAGATTTCGTAGTGCTCTACCGCCTGCGCTGCGGACAGAAGGCCGGCATCGAGTGCTGGCATTCCCTTGAAGTCGCGCATGATCTCAGCGCCTTCATCGGTGATGCCATTGATGGCCTCGCATGTTTTGCCGCGGGCTGGCTTGCCAAGCATCCGGAAGATCTGATCCAGCCGCTTCACCTGTCCATGGGTCTCGCGCAGATGTTTGTTGAAGGCGTTCGCAAGCTCTCTCGAGTGCGCGGCTTTCGCCATCTTCGGCAAAGTCTTGATGATTTTGTTCTCGGCGAAATAGATGTCCTTGAGCGTCTCGTGGAAGAGATCGCTCAGCTTCTTCGGTTGTCGCGTCCGCCGGGAAGTCGCTCGCTTTTTCTTCACGCGCTTGGCCATAAGTCCTCCGGTGTGAATATGCAGCAGGAGGACGGCATATGTCCTCTTCGGCCAATCAACCTGCGGGCACTCCAAAGGTTCCTAAGCCTCCAGCGAGGGGACGCCGACCGACCCGCGCGAGCGTCGGCGTCCGGATGCCATCCCGCGGCTGCTCGTCCGGATACAATGTCATCGAAGGATAGAAGGCAGCATGACCAATAGAGCCGCAACCCTGTCGATCGACCAGGCGGAGTGGCGCACGCTGTTCCTCAAGATCATCCAGCATCTTGCAAACTTCGCGCGCTGTCGAGCGGGCCGCGTCGAGGTGATATCTGTAGGATGGGGAGAGCGCAGCGAAACCCATCAATTGCCGCGGCGAAGAAGATGATGGGTTTCGCTGCGCTCTACCCGTCCTACGAGATGTCATTGCGAGCGCAGGGAAGCAATCCATGTCTCCGCGTGCAGCGGCATGGATTGCTCCGTCGCCGTGCTCCTCGCAATGACGGTGACGCTTACTCCGCGGCTTCCTTTACGGAACGCTCTTCCCGATGCTCCCCCTCGTCCTCTGCATCGGTCGAGCTGCTCCAGCCGGCGAACAGATTGGAGAGCTTGTCGAGATAGAGGTAGACCACCGGCGTCGTGAACAGCGTCAGCGCCTGGCTGACGATCAGGCCGCCGACCATGGCGTAGCCAAGCGGCTGGCGGATCTCCGATCCTGTGCCGGTGCCGAGCATCAGCGGCACGCCGCCGAGCAGCGCCGCCATCGTCGTCATCATGATCGGGCGGAAGCGGAGCAGGGCGGCCTGCCGGATCGCGGCCTCCGGCTCCAGGTGATCGTCGCGCTCGGCCGCGATCGCGAAGTCGACCATCATGATGCCGTTCTTCTTGACGATGCCGATCAAGAGGATGATGCCGATCAGAGCGATCAGGCTGAAGTCGAAGCCGGCCGCCATCAGGATCGCGAGCGCGCCGACGCCGGCCGACGGCAGCGTCGACAGGATGGTGATCGGATGGATGTAGCTCTCGTAGAGGATGCCGAGGATCAGGTAGACGACCACGAGCGCGGCGAGGATCAGTAGCGGCACGGTGCTCAGCGATTGCTGGAACGCCTGCGCGGTGCCCTGGAAGCTCGAATTCAGCGTCGGCGGCGCTCCCAGGTCGACCATCGCCTTCTGCACCGCATCGGTCGCCTGTCCCAGCGCGACGCCCTGCGCAAGGTTGAAGCTGATGGTGATCGCCGGGAACTGGCCCTGGTGGCTGATCGACAGCGGCCGCACCGGCACGCTGGTCCAGGTCGCAAAAGTCGACACCGGCACCTGCTCGCCGGTCAGCGGCGATTTCAGATAGATCTTGTTCAGCGTGTCGATGCTGGCCTGCAGTTCGGGCAGCACTTCCAGGATCACGTGATAGCTGTTGAGCTGGGTGAAATATTGCGTCACCTGGCGCTGGCCGAACGCGTCATACAGCGTGTCGTCGATGAGCTGCGGCTGGATGCCGTAGCGCGAGGCGGTGTCGCGGTTGATCTTCAGTTCGAGCGTGGTGCCGTTGGTCTGCTGGTCGGTTGCGACGTCGCGCAGTTCCGGCAAGGTCTGCATCTTCGCCAGGATCTTCGGCGCCCATTCGTTCAGCTCGGCGAGATTGGCGTCCTGCAGCGTGAATTCGAACTGGGTGCGGGTCGGTCGGCCGCCGAGGCGAACGTCCTGCGCCGCCTGCATGAACAATCTGGCGCCTTCGACCTGCTCGAGCTTCGGCCGCAGGCGTGCGATGATCTGCTGCGCGCTGGCGGCGCGCTGGTCGCGCGGCTTCAGCGTGATGTACATGGCGCCGTTATTGCCCGCCCGGCCGCTGCCGCCGATGGCCATGGCCACCGTCGCGACGTCAGGATCGGCGAGCGCGATCTTGCCGAGCGCTTCCTGCTTGCGCTTCATGTCGACGAAGGAAATGTCCTGGTTGGCTTCCGAGGTCGCGGTGATCAGGCCGACATCCTGCTGCGGGAAAAAGCCCTTCGGAATGATAACGAACAGATAGACCGACAGGCCGAGCGTCGCGAAGAAGATCATCAGCGTCGTGAACTTCCAGCGCAATGCGAGGTCGAGCACGTTTTGATAGCCCCGGAGCATGGCGTCGAAGCCACGCTCGCTGATCTGGTAGAAGCGGCCGTGCTTGGTCTCGCCATGGGCGCGCAGGAAGCGCGAGGCCATCATCGGGGTCAGCGTCAGCGACACGAACATCGAGACGAAGATCGTCATCGCCAGCACGACCGCGAATTCGCGGAACAGGCGCCCGATGATGCCTCCCATCAGGAGCAGCGGGATCAGCACCGCAACCAGCGAGATGCTGATCGAGACGATCGTGAACCCGATCTCGCTCGCGCCCTTGAAGGCGGCCGCCATCGGCTTCTCGCCTTCCTCGATGTAGCGCGTGATGTTCTCCAGCATCACGATGGCGTCGTCGACCACGAAACCCACCGCGATGGTCAGCGCCATCAGGGACAGGTTGTCCAGCGTATAACCGAACACCCACATCAGCGCGCAGGCACCGAGCAAGGCGAGCGGCACCGTCACAGTCGGGATGACCGTGGCCCAGAAGCTGCGCAGGAAGACGAAGATCACCATCACGACCAGCCCGATCGTGAGCAGCAGGGTGAACTGCACGTCCTCGACCGCGGCTCGGATCGTGGTGGTGCGGTCGCTGATGACGTCGATTTTGATCGCCGGCGGGATCGCGGCGACCAACCGCGGCAAGGTTGCCTTGATCTTGTCGACGGTGTCGATGACGTTGGCGCCGGGTTGTTTGAAGATGACAAGGAACACGCCGCGCTGGCCGTTGGCCCAGGCCGCCTGCTTGGCGTCTTCCGGACCGGCGACGGCCTGGCCGATATCGCGGATTCGCAACGGGCCGCCATTGCGGTAGGCGATGATGACGTCGTTCCAGGGGGCAGCCTTCAGGAGCTGGTCGTTGGCGTAAATCGTATAGGCGCGGGTGTCGCCGTCGATATTGCCCTTCGGGCTATCGACGGTGGCGCTAGTGATGGCGGCGCGCACGTCTTCCAGCGACAGGCCCTTTGCCACCAGCTTGCCCGGATCGATCTGGACCCGCACCGACGGCTTCTGCTGGCCGCCGATGATGACCTGCGCCACGCCGGAGATCTGGCTGATCTGCTGCGCAAGCTGCGCGTCGACGGCATCGCTCACCTCGGTCAGCGGCAGCGTCTCCGAGGTCGCCGACAACAGCATGATCGGGGAGTCCGCCGGGTTGACCTTGCGGTAGGTCGGCGGCGACGGCAGGTTCTTCGGCAGTTGTCCGCTCGCCGCGTTGATGGCGGACTGGACGTCGTTGGCGGCGCCGTCGATGTTGCGGTTGAGGTCGAACTGGATGGTGACCGCCGACGTCCCGAGATAACTCGTCGAGGTCATCTGGGCCACGCCGGGGATCTGCGCGAACTGGCGTTCCAGTGGCTGCGCCACCGAGGTCGCCATGGTTTCCGGGCTGCCGCCCGGCAAATTCGCGGTGATCTGGATGGTCGGGAAGTCGACCTGCGGCAGCGGCGCGACCGGCAGCAGCGGATACGCCACGAGGCCGACAAAAAGAATGCCGGCCATCAGCAGCGAGGTGCCGATGGGGTAGCGGATGAAGGGAGCGGAAATGCCGTAGCTCATTCCGGCTTCACCTTGGATTGCGTCGGATCCGAGCTCGCGACCGCGGTGCTCACGAGCACGCCGGGCGAAACTTTGTATTGGCCTGAGGTAATCACCTGCTGGCCCGGCGATAACCCCTCATCGACGACGGATTTGCCGTCGATCGAGTAGCTGACCTTGATCCGGTGCAGCTCGGCCTTGTTCTCCTGGCTGACAGTATACGCGTAAAGTCCGTCCGTGCCATGCTGGACGGCATCGTCGGGAACCACGGTCGCGTCCTTCAGCGTCCGCACCAGGAGCCGCGTCGATACCGACTGGCCCGGCCACAGCGCGTGGTCCTTGTTCTCGAACACCGCCTTCAGGCGGATGGTTCCGCTGGTCGTATCGACCTGGTTGTTGATCAGCGCAAGAACGCCTGTGGAGAGGAGGCGCTTGCCGTCGGTGGAGTAGGCGATCGTCTTGGGCGGGGAGGCCGCCAGCGCCGCCTTGATGTCAGGCAATTGGTCCTCGGGCGCGGTGAAAATCACCGCGATCGGCTCGATCTGGGCTATCGAGACGATGCCGGTCTGGGTCGCGGCATTGACGATGTTGCCGACATCGACCTGGCGCAGGCCGGCGATCCCGGTGATCGGCGCCTTGACGGTCGCGTAATCGAGCTGCGTCTGCGCATTCGTGATCGCCGCATCGTCGGCGGCGATTTGCGCCGTCAATTGCGCGACCATGGAGCGCTGGGTATCGGTCTGCTGGCGGGTGGCGAACTCGCCGAGCCGGGTGAAACGCTGCAGATCGAGCTTGGCGTTGGCGAGATTCGCCTCGTCCTGCTGCTTTTTGGCCGTGGCCTGGTCGAGCGCGGCCTGATACGGGCGTGGATCGATCTCCACCAGGACGTCACCCTTGTTGACGAGCTGGCCTTCCTGGAAGGCGATCTTCATGATTTGTCCGTCGACGCGGGTGCGGACCTGGACGGTGTTAAAGCCCTGCACGGTGCCAAGGCCGGTCAAATAGACCGGGAAATCGGCGGTCTCGACGCGTGCAATCCGAACCGGGACGGGTGGACGGGCGGCGGCAGCAGTCTTTTGTCCGTCAGCTTTGGTGTGCCCCCCGCCATAGCGCTGCCAACCAAGATAGCCCGCGGCGCCGATGGCGGCGACCAGCAGCACCCAACCTATCGTTCGTGACCTGGACATGCACGCTCATGGGTTCGAAGACAATTATAGGTGTTTAAAACCGTTCCGGGGAACCCATATAATACGTCAGCACTTAATGCGTACACACACTAACACTTGAGAATCCTAAACATTTGGAAAGGTTTAGAAGCATGATCCGGAAGAGTGGAAACCGGCTTTCCCTCCCGACAAATGCGAAGCGCTTGCGCGGATCATGCTCAAACAAAGAAAAGAGATGAGATCGTGACCAGATCCCGTCCATCGGATCACGATCTCGGACCGCGTTCCTGGAGCCCTTGATGCGCCTGTTGAAACCGACATGTCGCTCGATCTGAAACGCCAGCTTGTTTCGCAGCTTGTCGAGAGTTCGCGGCTGTTGCGCAACTATATCGACCATCGTGCGAAGACGCGCGGCACCACGCGCGCGCAATGGATCGTGCTGTTTCGGCTGCGGGAGCAGGAGGGGCTGTCGCAGGTCGACCTCGCCGATGTGCTCGAATTGCAGCCAATCTCGCTGGTACGACTGCTTGACCGCCTGGTCGAGCACGGACTGCTCGAGCGCCGGCCTGATCCGAAGGACCGCCGCGCCAACCGGCTGTTCCTCACCGATCGCGGCCGCCGGCTCGTCGACGATCTCGACAGCCTGCGTGATGCGATCGCAACCGACGTGCTGCACGACATTCCCGATCAGAGGATCGAAGCCAGCCTTCAGACGCTGCGGGACATCAAGGATCGCATCAAGTCGCTCGGCGAAGGCCCGGACGTCGCGGTGAAATAGAAACTTCTCTTCACCTCTCCCGCTTGCGGAAGAGGGAGTATCGAGCCAGTTGAATCCGGAATCGATGTCGTCCATATCGCAGCCCGCGAGCGAAATCGGGGTGAGCGATGGACGAGCTGAACGGACGCATGATGGCCTGTCAGATCCTGATCACGGGATTGATCGCGCGCGTTGCCAACGAGCAGAAGGATCCGCTGCGTTTCCTCACCGATTTCCGCGACGAGATCAAAGCGGTGGTGAATGGAGTGAATATTGCAGGCGAGAACACCGATCGCGTGCGTCAGGTCGCACAGCGGACGGTGGATGAATTGTTCTCATTGATGAAGCCGCCGAGCGCCGATTAAGCTTCGTTCGTGACCGAACCATGCGGTGATTGATTTCGCAGCGGTTTTCCCGCTCTTTAGAATCGTTATTAGAATGGTTTCAAACAATCAGATTAGAAGCGTTCTGATCTGGATCGATTCAAACGAGCGATCCATGCATTCGCGTTGACCCGAAATTTCGTCGCCGATACCACCCGCCCTGGGACACGTCGTCGCGCTTCAGAGCGCATAAACCAGAATTCGTCGCGGGGGCGAGTGATGAGCAATGTAAAGGCACCGAGGTCGCTGCGTTTCGTGGTAGCGATCAACTCGGTCGGCGAACGGCTTGAGGGCTGCTCGGGCAAGAAAGTGTCGACGGTCGCGGGCCTGATCGCGGTCGCATCGTTTTCCGGCGCCGAAGCGCAACAACCCAATTTGCCGCCCGTGAACGTGGAAGCGCCGGTGGCGCGGCCGCGGCCGGCCAACACCAAGCCGACACCGGATCAGGTCCGCGCGCGCACCGCACTCAGGCGCGCGTCACGTCGCACGCAGCAGACGCGGGTTGCGGCCGTGCCTTATCCCAACGCCGGCGGGCTCAACGCCGATCGCGATCCCTATGCGGATCCCGCCGCGCCCTACAAGGTCGATCGCGTGCAGGCGTCAGGAAAGTTCCCCGAGCCGATCCTGAACACGCCGAAGACGATCACGGTGCTCTCCAGGCAAGTGCTGGACGACAAGAACGCCACCACGTTGCGGCAGGCCGTGCTGAGCACCGCCGGTGTCACGCTCGGCACCGGCGAGGGCGGCAACGCCTTCGGCGACCGCTTCTTCATCCGCGGCTTTGATGCCCGCAACGACGTGTTCATCGATAGCGTGCGTGACGCCGGCGTCAGCGTCCGCGAGAACTTCTTCACCGAGCAGGTCGAAATCCTGCGCGGTCCCGGCTCTTCATTTGCCGGCCGCGGCACCACCGGTGGCGCCATCAACATCGTCACCAAGCAGGCGACGACGGAGGGCAGCTTCTACAACATGGATACGACGTTCGGCACCGACCGCACCAAGCGCGTCACGCTCGACGTCAACCAGGTGATCAGCCCGACGCTTGCCGTGCGCGCGGGCGGCCTGTTCCAGGACGCGGGCGTTGCCGGCCGCGATTACGTGTCCGACGACCGCGGTGGTGGATTCGTTGCGGCGAAGTGGACGCCGATCGATGCGGTGAAGGTGACCGCAGGCTATATTCACACGGATATTCATGGCCTGCCGGATTTCGGTGTGCCCTATTTCCGGCCGAGCACGGCGAGCAAGGCAGGCGGCCCGTTCCCGGATTTCGGCGTCAACCGCAACAATTGGTACGGTTTCACCGATCGCGACTTCTCGCAGGTGAAGCAGGATATCGGCACCATTAACGCCGAAGTGCAGGTCACGCCGGACCTCTTGATCAGCAACAAGACCCGAGCCTCGCGCTCGCTGTTGAATTACATCGGCACGCTGCCCGAGGCGCCGGTCCTCGTGAACCCGCTCATTTTCTCGACGTTGTCGGCCAATCCGCAGAGCCGCTATCAGACCACCGATATGCTGGCCAATCAGACCGAAGCCACCTACAAATTCGACACCGGAGGCTGGCGCCATACGGCGCTCGCCGGTGTTGAAGTGTCGCAGGAGCGCTCCAGCATCGACAAGTATACCGGCTTGAGTTCGGAAGCCATTGGCGCGCCTTTCTCGGGCACGGGCTCGGTCACGGGTGTCAGCGTGTTCAACCCGCAATACACGTTCCTGCCGTTCGGAACGACCCCGACGCTTGCAGGTCTCCCGACCAAGATCGGGATCGACACCACGAGCGGCTACCTGCTCGACACCGTCAACTACCACGATCTCGTCATCCTCAACGGCGGCATCCGCTACGATGATTACAAGATCAACACGAGCGGCTTCGGCACGGTCAACGGTGTTCCGAACGTGTTCGGGAGGCAGTCGGCCGAGTTCGGTCTGCCGAACTTCAATTTGGGCATCCTGCTCAAGCCGCTTCCGATCGCAAGTGTCTATGCGGCCTATGCCACCTCTTCGAATCCTGTCGGTGCGGAGTTCGACGGCACCAGCACGGCGTATGGCGGACTCTCGCCGGTGCTGAACGGTAACACCAATCAGATCTTTGGTCCCGAGAAGAACACGGCGATCGAACTCGGAACCAAATGGGAATTGTTCGATCGGCACCTGTTGGTGACGGCGGCGTTGTTCCAGACGGAGAAGGATAACGCGCGTGAATCGGTCAACATCACGCCGGCGACCGCCACCGCATCCTGTCCCTATCCCGCGAACACAAGCGGCACCGTGCCCTGCATCAGTGCCGGTGCCGCCTACCGCATCCGCGGCATCGACCTCGGCCTTGGCGGCAAGATCACGGACAAATGGAGCGTGTTCGGCGGACTGGTCCTGATGCAGTCCGAGGTGACGAAATCGCTCGTTCCGCCCGCGAATACGATTCTCTACACGACCAATGTTGGCCTGCCGCTCGCCAATGTCGCGCATCAATCGTTCAGCCTGCTGACGAAGTACCAGCTCACGGACATGTGGGAGATCGGCGGGCAAGCGGTCTACCGTTCCAAGATCTATGGCGGCACGTTCCTCGCGGCGAACCAGGGCACGCAACTGCCGAGCTACTGGCGCTTCGATGCGTTCGCGGAGGCGAAGCTCAACAAGAACTGGAGAGTCAAACTGTTCGTGAACAACATCTTCAATAAGCTTTATTACGACGCGTTGTATCAGAGCCCGGCTCCGTTCGTGCTTGAGGCGCCAGGTCGCGCCGCCTATCTCGTCGTATCGGCACGGTTCTGAAACGACAGGGCATGTTGATCTGCGTTCCGAATGTGCTGAGCAAGGCCGATGTGGCGGACTTCCGCCGCATCATGGATGCCAGCGCGTGGGAGGATGGACGTTCGACGGCAGGCGCCGCATCGGCGCTGGTCAAGCGCAACGAGCAATTGCCGCCGGATAGCGAGGTCGCCCGCCAGCTTGGCAGCCGCGTGCTGTCGGCGCTGACGGCCAGTGCGCGCTTCATCTCGGCGGCGATCCCACTTAGAATCTTTCCACCTTTGTTCAACCGTTACGTCGCCGCCGACGGTCATCATTTCGGTCTGCATGTCGACAACGCGGTGAGGGGAGACCACCTCACCGGCTTGCGGATCCGCACCGACCTCTCGGTTACGCTGTTTTTATCGGAGCCGAATGAATATGATGGCGGCGAGCTCGTCATCGAAGATTTCTACGGCTCGCATGAAGTGAAGCTGCCGGCCGGCGACCTCGTTCTTTATCCTGCTTCTAGTTTGCATCTGGTCACGCCGGTGACGCGAGGCGCGCGGGTTGCGTCTTTCTTCTGGCTGCAGAGCATGGTACGGGATGCGCACGCTCGCAGTCTGATCTTCGATCTGGACACCGCTATCCAGGCCTTGGTGGAGCGGCTTGGGCGAGACGACCCCGAAACGGTCAAATTGACCGGCATCTATCACAACTTGATACGCCACTGGGCCGAAGTATGAACATTCTAGCTACCCGCGCGACACTTGTTGCACTCTCCGTGCTGACGCTGGTCGCGCTGATGACACCGTCGTCGGCGCAGCAGCAGATGGCGCCCGCCGCTCCCGCTCCATCGGCGCCTGTCGCGCAACAGACTGCTCCCGCCGCGCCGCAACCACCGGCAGAGGCGACGACACCGGCGCAGTCACCCTCCGCCGCCGCGCCGGTTGCCTCGCAGGGAACTCAGGACGTCAGTGCAGCGCCTGCCGAAGGCGAGGGCAAGAAATCGGCGACCATCGCCGGACTGAAGGAACTGTCGCCCTGGGTGATGTTCTGGAATGCCGACATCGTCGTGAAGGCGGTGATGATTGGTCTTGCCTTTGCGTCGCTGGTGACCTGGACGGTGTTCATCGCCAAGATGATTGAGCTCACCGTCGTGCAGCGCAAGTTGCGCGCCGCGCTCGCCAAGATCAGCGATGTGCGCTCGCTCGCTGAAGCCCAGTTCGCGCTCGGCGCCAAGGGCAGCGTGCTCTCGACCCTGATCGCCGCGGCGATGCGGGAAGGGCGACTGTCGGCCGGCATCTCCAGCGACGCCGGCATCAAGGAACGCGCGGCGTCGAGCTTTGCCGAGATCGTGCGTGCCGAAGGCCGCCGCATTCGCGTCGGCATGGGCCTGCTTGCGACCATCGGCGCGACCTCGCCCTTCGTCGGTCTGTTCGGCACCGTCTGGGGCATCATGAACAGCTTCATCGGCATCTCGAAATCGCAGACCACCAACCTCGCGGTGGTCGCGCCCGGCATCGCCGAGGCGCTGCTCGCGACCGCGATCGGGCTTGTCGCGGCGATCCCGGCCGTGATCATCTACAATCACTTTTCGCGGGTGACGAAGGGCTATCTGGAACTGGTCGGCCGTGCCTCGGGCGCGGCGGCACGGTTGTTGTCGCGCGACCTCGACCGCACCAATGTCAGTGTGACCGGCGGCGCACATTCGCGCGCGGCGGCGGAGTAGGCGATGGCTGTCTCGATCGCAGACAATGACGGCGACGACGACGATTTCGCGGAATCGCACGAGATCAACGTCACGCCATTCATCGACGTCATGCTGGTGCTGCTCATCATCTTCATGGTGGCTGCACCGCTCTCCACGGTCGACCTGCCGATCGATTTGCCGACGTCGAGCGCGACGCCGCAGAAGAAGCCGGACAAGCCGACCTATGTCAGCATCAAGTCGGACCTGACGCTTGCGATCGGCGAAAATGCGGTCAAGCGCACTGAGCTGGTGCATTCGCTCGATACCTTGGCCGACATGAGCAAGGATAAGTATGTATTCCTGCGCGCGGATCGCGCGGTGCCTTATGGCGAGCTGATGGGAGTGATGGAAATCCTGCGCTCGGGCGGCTACAACAGGGTCAAGCTGGTGACGCTCGAAGGCGTTCCCGGCGCGCCTGCCGCGCCACAAGCCGCCGAGCCGGCAAAACCCTGACGACGGACAGCGATGTCTGACCTCGATCTTGAGCAGAAGTCTTCCCGGCGGCTGTGGATTTGCGCCGCAGTGGCGGCGCTTGCGCTGCATGTCGGCGGCGCGGCTCTGGCGCTGGCGAATCTGCGCGGCGACGACGTCGGCGACGGCTTGGGCGCAAATGCCGCCGAGTTCGCGGTAGAGATGGCCTCACCCAAGGTCGAGGACGAGAATCTGCCGCCGGGTCCCGACGCCGATGCGTCGCAGGCCGCTCCGCAGCTCTCCGAGCAGAAGGCCGAGGTCAAGGAGACCGACCTGCCGAAGGATGTGCCGCACGAGTCCGAAGACCCCGACCGCATCGTCACGCAGAACGACTCCAAGAAGCCCCAGGAAGACGATCCCAAGGTCCAGGCCGTCCAGACCCAGGCCTCCGAAGAGGCGCCCGCCCAGGAAGCAACCGCGCGGCAGACGCTGGAGGAGAACGCGCCGGAGGCCGAGCAGGCCAAGGCCCCGAATCGCGGCATCGGCAAGGACAGGCAGAAGCTCACCGCCGACTGGGGCCGCAAGATCAGCGCCTATTTCGAGCTCCACAAGCGCTATCCGCACAACAAGAGCAAGGCGACCACCGTGAAAGTCAGCATCGTGCTGAACCGCCGCGGCAACATCGTCAACGTCGCGGTCGCGGAGTCCTCAGGCGACCAAGCGTTCGACGACGCGGCCATCTCAATGGTTCGCCGCTCCGACCCCGTCCCCGCGCCGCCAGCCGAACTCACCGAAGACCAGTTCGCCTTCAGCCTCGACGTGAACTTCAAGAAGCCGAAGTAACGGGTTGAGACACTGGGCGGATTAGCCCGCAGGGTGGGCAAAGCGGAGCGTGCCCACCATTCACGGGCGGTGCAAGAATAAGGTGGGCACGCTTCGCTTTGCCCACCCTACCGTTCTACTGAACTAGCGCCAGAAATAGCGGATGCCGACATAGACCACGACGAGGCAGGCGAAGATCAGCGCCACCGGGAGTGGCCGTTTGCCTGTTGGACCTGATACCCCCGGCTTCTTGGCGGGGAGGCGGCGGAAGGCGGTGACGTTGCCGCGGTCGGCGACCGGCTCGCGGGAGGGGGCGGGGACGTCGGGCGGCGTACCGGCACCGCCCATCTCGGCATAATAGCTCTTGTACATCAGCTTGATGGTGGCCTCGCTCGCCTCAAGCTCCGGCATCTGCGCCAGGAGCTTGTTGTAGGTAGCGAGGAAGTTCTGCGCGTCGGCCGACAGGGACGACGTGCCGTTCAGCTTGGCGAGCATTTTCCACGTCGCGAAGTCCGCCCTGGCGCGGGTGTCCGCACGTCGAGCGATCAGCATATCGGCAGCTTTGATCAAGAGGCCCTCGCGATCTTTTTCTCAACCTAGGCGTTGCCGGTGATGAAGAGAAGCGCACCTATCACATAGCCGGTCAGTGTCCGCAGTATCGCGGAAATAATATCAAGATTGAGACCAAGCTGCGAACCGAGGAGGGGCAGCAGGATCAAAAGCCCGATCAGGATCAGCAACCCATAGGGCTCAAGGCGCGCGAGCGGCTCGGCGAGTGGCCGGGGCAAGAGCCCGACCGCCACCCGGCCGCCGTCCAGCGGCGGGATCGGCATCATGTTGAAGATCGCGAGCACGATATTGATCAGGAACGCGTTTTTGAGATTGTCCGCGATCCAGCGCGCGCTATCCGGCGGGAGGAATGGCAGTACGTGGAACGCCAGTGCGGCAACCAGAGCGAGAATGATGTTGGTGGCGGGGCCAGCCAGCGCCACCCAGACCATGTCGAGCCGGGGATGCTTGAGGTTGCGGAAATTGACCGGCACCGGCTTGGCATAGCCGAACAGGAAGGGCGACTGCGACAGCAACAGCACGGCGGGCAGGACCACGGTGCCGAAGGGATCGATATGCTTCAGCGGATTGAAGCTGACGCGGCCGAGCTGCCAGGCGGTGTTGTCACCCAGCCGGTGGGCGACGAAGCCGTGCGCCGCCTCATGGAAGGTGATGGCGATCAGGAGTGGCAGCACCCAGACGGAGATGGTGTAGAGGGAGATGTTCAAGGGGGATATCCGGTCGCGGCGGCGGCCGCTCTCAACCAGACATGATGGTTGCGGTCGGGTTCCAGCGCAAGACGGTAAACGCGCTGCGACGCATTGGCGCGGAATACAGTTCTCCGCCGTCAGCGTAGCTTCTGCACTGCCGGATCGGCCTCGACGGGGCTGGATTGCGTCGTCGCGATCCAGATGCCTGCGAACACGGTCACGATGCCGACAACCAGATTCCAGCGCAGCGGCTCACCCAGCACAGTGGCCCCGACGAGCGATGCCGCGATCGGATTGACGGTCACCGAGATCGCGACGCGGGTCGGTGTCGTCCGCTCCAGCGCGAACGCCCAGAGGTAGAACGTCAGCGCCGCGCCGAAGGCCCCGAGATAAACCGCGCCGAACCATTGCGGGACACCGAAAGCGGCGACCGGGGCAAAACTGCCGCACGCGAGCGAGGCGAGGATAAGGCAGGCGGCGCCGGCGGCCATGGCCATCGTGGTGAACGGGATGGGGCCGGAGCGGCGGATGAAGGGCTTCGACCAGATACTGTAGAGCGCCATGCAGAGCGCGGCCGCGACCATCAGGAGATCGCCGCGCCACGCCCCTTCCGGCGCGGCGCTGAGGCCGGAGAGCAGGGCCATGGCGACGCCTGTGATCGTCACCAGTACGCCCGTGGTCTTTCGCACCGTCAATTGCTCGCTGCCAAGCACCGCGCCGACCGCCATCGTCAGCAACGGCAAGGTCGAGAGCGCGAGCGCACCTCGCGCCGCCGTCGTGAAGATCAGCGATGCGTTGAACAGGATTGGAAACAGGGCAAAGAACAACAGGCCCAGGCCGATCACTGCCGGCCAATCGCGCCGCGCCGGCCAGCCTCTTCGCTGGATCAGGACGAGCGGAAGCAGCAGCAGGAAGCCGATGCCGAAGCGGAATGCGCCGATGGCGAGCGGGTCGATGGCGCCCACGAGGTAGCGCGTTGCCCCGATCGACGTGCCGCCAAGGGCGCTCGAAAGCACCGCGGCCAGGACACCCCAAGTCTCACCCATCAAGTCTCATCCGGCTTGATCCCCTTTTTGGCTCTTGCCGATGGTAGGGGACAGGCGCTAATCAGGGAATGGAATTTATCTGACAGATAAAATCACCATTCGTTATGAGCCTGGATCCGGACCTCCTGAAGGCATTCGTTGCGGTGGCGGACCACCGTTCCTTCACCCGCGCGGCCGTGGCGCTGAACCGGACGCAATCAGCGGTCAGCATGCAGGTGAAGCGGCTGGAAGAGCGGCTGCAGGCGGAGTTGTTTCACCGCACTAAAGCCAACGTCGATCTGAGCGCAGCCGGCGAGGGCTTGCTCGGCTATGCGCGCCGCATCCTCAGCCTGAACGAGGAGGCGATGGGCCGCGTCCGGGAGCACAAGGTGGAGGGACGCGTCCGCCTCGGCGTGATGGACGATTACGGCACGCTACTGGTCCCGCCGCTGCTCGCCAGCTTCGTCGCCAACTATCCGCTGATCCATATCGAGATGGAGACGGGGCTGACGTCCTCCATGACCGACCGGCTTGGCGAGGCCTACGATCTCGTCATCGCCATGCATCCGCAAGGGAGCGGCGAGGGCGAACTCTTGCGACACGAGCAGGCGGTGTGGGCGGCGAGCCCGGAGCACCGCGTCGAGGAGCTCAACCCGCTTCCCGTGGCGCTCTATCCGCAGGGCTGTCTGTTCCGGAGCTGGGCGATGCAGGCGCTCGACACTGCGAAACGGCCGTGGCGGCTCGCCTTCGTCAGCCACAGCCTCGCGGCGGTCGAGGCGATCGCAGCCCAAGGCTTGACGGTGACCGTGGTCAAGGCCGGCACCTTTCCGCCGCGACTGCGACGCCTCTCGGAGCGCGACGGCATGCCGCCGCTGCCGCGCGCCGAGATCAGGCAGCATCGCGCCGCCAATCTATCGCGCGCGGCGTCGCTATTGGCCGACCATCTGGTCGCGGAGCTCGCGCAACCGACCTAGTACGTCGCGCGGCCGCCGGAGATGTCGAACACGGCTCCAGTGGAGAAGGCGCAATCCTCCGACGCCAGCCAGGCGACCAGCGCGGCGAGCTCTTCCACCAGCACGAAGCGGCCCTTCGGGATCTTCGACAGCATGAAGTCGATATGCTGCTGCGTCATCTGGTCGAAGATCGCGGTACGCGCCGCCGCCGGCGTCACCGCGTTGACGAGGATGTCGTGCTGCGCGAGTTCCTTGCCGAGCGATTTCGTCAGCGCGATCAGGCCGGCCTTGGACGACGAATAGTGCGCCGCGTTGGGATTGCCTTCCTTGCCGGCGATCGAGGCGATGTTGACGATGCGGCCGTAGCCCTGCTTGAGCATCGCCGGCACGATCGCCTTGCAGCAGATGAAGGGACCGTCGAGGTTGATGCGCAGCACCTTGCGCCATTCCTCGAGATCGGTCTCCCACACGGTCCTGTTGATGCCGGCGATGCCGGCATTGTTGACGAGGATGTCGATCTTGCCGAACGCTTTCAGCGTCTCGTCGCGCGTCTTCTCCACCGCGGCCAGATCGGCGACGTCGACCTTGAATGCGGCCACTTCCGGGCCAATCTCCTTCGCGGTCTTCTCGGCCAGGGCGATGTCATGATCCCAGATCGCGACTTTGGCGCCGGAGGCGACAAAGCGCTCGGTGATCGCGCGCCCAAACCCCTGCGCGCCGCCGGTGACAACGGCACTGCGGCCGGTGAGATCGTATTCGTTCATGGTGTGCCTTCCTTAAGATTAGAGTGTCCAGCCGCCGTCGATGGCATGCGCGACGCCGGTGGTGAACGCGCTCTCGTCGCTGGCGAGATAGATGGCGAGTGCGGCGATCTCTTCGGCGGTGCCGAGCCGGCCCATCGGCTGGCGGGCGATGAACATCTCGCGCCCTTGCGGGCCTGCGGCGGCGGCGCGCTGCAGCATCGAGGGCGTCTCGACCGTACCGGGGCAGATGCAGTTGCAGCGGATGCCTTTGGAGATGAAGTCGGCCGCGACGGAGCGGGTGAGGGCTGCCACCGCAGCCTTCGTCGCGCCATAGACGTAACGGTTCGGTGCAGCCTTGAACACGCCAGCGGCGGAGGAGATGTTCACGATCGCGCCGCCGCCGGCGTCCAGCATGCCGGGCAGGAAGGCGCGGATCGTGCGGTGCATCGACTTCACATTGAGGTCGAAGGAGAAATCCCAGTCCTCGTCGGAGCAATCGAGCACCGTGCCGTGATGGACGAAGCCCGCGGCATTGAGCAGGATGTCGGTCCTGCCGGCGCGCTTGGCCATCGCCATGACCGCAGCGGTGTCGCGCACGTCGAGCCGCGCCACCTCAGTGACGCCCTCCTGCTTGAGGAGCGCGAGCTTCTCCTCGTCGATATCGGTCGCGAACACGGTGGCGCCCTCGCGCGCAAAGGCGACCGCGCAGGCGCGGCCGATGCCTACGGCGGCCGCGGTGACGAATGCGCGCTTGCCCTTCAGGCGGTCTGACATGTTGTCTCCTTCGTCTGGCTCCGTCATTCCGGGGCGCGCGAAGCGTGAGCCCGGAATCCATTTGTCCGCTTGCGTATGTGGCGCAATGGATTCCGGGTTCGTCGCTTCGCGACGCCCCGGAATGACAGCACGTCAATGATTATCCCTGGCCACGCCGACCTTGCCGGCGATGTCGTGATAGCGGGTGGCGAGTTCGAGGCAGGCGCCGGTGGCCTGCTGGCCGACGGTCGCGCGGTAGAGCTCCTGCCACGGCGTCTGGTTCGCCGGATAGCGGAAGCCGCCATTCGCCTTCAAATCGGCATGCCGCTTCTTCACTTCGTCATCCGAGATCAGGATGTTGGCCGTGCCCTTGTTCAGGTCGATGCGCACCCGGTCGCCGGTCTTCAGGATCGCCAGCCCGCCATCGGCGGCGGCTTCCGGCGAGGCGTTGAGGATCGAGGGCGAGCCCGAGGTGCCGGACTGGCGTCCGTCGCCGATGCACGGCAGGGACAGGATGCCGCGTTTGATCAGCGCCGCCGGCGGCTGCATGTTCACGACTTCGGCACCGCCGGGATAGCCGATCGGACCGGCGCCACGGATGAACAGCATGCAATGCTCGTCGATCTCGAGCGCGGGATCGTCGATCCGCTCGTGGTAATCCTCCGGTCCCTCGAACACGATGGCGCGGCCCTCGAATGCATTCGGGTCCCTGGGATTAATGAGATAGCGGTCGCGGAACTCCTTGGAGATCACGCTGGTCTTCATGATCGCGGAATCGAACAGATTGCCGCGCAGCACCAGGAAGCCTGCGTCCTTCACCAGCGGCTTGTCATAAGTCCAGATCACGTCACCATCGGGCTGGGCCGCTTCCTTGCAGTTCTCGCCCATGCTGCGGCCGTTGACCGTCACCGCATCTTCATGGATGCGCTTGTGCGTCATCAATTCACGCACCACCGAAGGCACGCCGCCGGCGCGGTGATATTCCTCGCCGAGATAGAAGCCGGCCGGCTGCATGTTCACGAGCAGCGGCACGTCATGGCCAAATTTCTGCCAGTCGTCGATCGACAATTCGACGCCGACATGGCGGGCAAGCGCATTGATATGGATCGGCGCGTTGGTCGAGCCGCCGATCGCCGAATTCACCACGATGCAGTTCTCGAACGCCTTGCGGGTGAGGATATCGGAGGGCTTCAGGTCCTCCCAGACCATCTCGACGATGCGCTTTCCGGTCTCATAGGAGATCTGGCCGCGCTCGCGATAGGGGGCGGGGATCGCCGCGCAGCCCGGCAGCGACATGCCGAGCGCTTCGGCCAGCGAGTTCATGGTCGAGGCGGTGCCCATCGTGTTGCAATGGCCGACGGACGGCGCCGAGGAGGCGACGATGTTCATGAACTCCTCGTAGTCGATCTCGCCCGCGGCGAGTTGCTCACGCGCCTTCCAGACCACTGTGCCGGAACCGGAGCGCACGCCATTGTGCCAGCCGTTCAGCATCGGCCCGCCCGACAGCACGATCGCAGGCAGGTTGACGGTCGCCGCCGCCATCAGGCAGGCGGGCGTGGTCTTGTCGCAGCCGGTGGTCAGCACCACGCCATCGAGCGGATAGCCGAACAGCACTTCGACGAGGCCGAGATAGGCGAGGTTGCGGTCGAGCGCGGCGGTCGGCCGCTTTCCAGTCTCCTGGATCGGATGGGTCGGAAACTCCATCGCGATGCCGCCGGCTTCACGAATGCCCTCACGCACCCGGTGCGCGAGTTCAAGATGATGGCGATTACAGGGCGAGAGATCGTTGCCGGTCTGCGCAATGCCGATGATTGGTTTGCCGGACTGCAGTTCCTGCCGCGTCAGCCCATAATTAAGGTAGCGCTCGAGATAGAGCGCGGTCATGCCGGGGTTGTGCGGGTTGTTGAACCATTCGCTGGAGCGGAGCTTGCGCTTGGTGACTGGTGTAACAGGCTTGTTCATTGTTTCTCCCCGAGCGCAACGGCTCATGCTGCACTGCACTCAGCCTCGTTTCATTGACGCGACTTTATGCACGTCGATCGATTGTTCGCAATTGATTGAGCACGCGATATTCAACTTTGATCCAACGACATCGCGAAAAAATTCTGCTAAGAGGCAACCCAACTTGAAGAGCGGGCGGGGCCTTTATGGTCCTAACCGCCGCTAGAATCGGAGGGAATTGAATGGCGTCGGTGCAGATTAGCGACGTGCGCAAGTCGTTCGGTGGGTTTGAAGTCCTGCACGGCGTGACTGTTCCGATCGAGGACGGCGCGTTCGTGGTGTTGGTCGGCCCGTCCGGCTGCGGCAAGTCGACGTTGCTGCGCATGTTGGCGGGACTGGAGAACATTACCTCCGGGACGATCTCGATCGGCAATCGCGTGGTGAACAACGTGCAGCCGAAAGAGCGCGACATCGCGATGGTGTTCCAGAACTACGCGCTCTACCCGCATATGACCGTTGCCCAAAATATGGGCTTCTCATTGAAATTGAGGAACGCGAACCAGCAGGACATTGCCGCCCGGGTCAAGAAGGCTGCCGAAATCCTCGCGTTATCGCCGCTCCTGGAGCGCTTTCCCCGTCAATTGTCGGGCGGTCAACGCCAGCGCGTCGCAATGGGGCGCGCCATCGTCCGCGATCCCCAGGTGTTCCTGTTCGACGAGCCGCTGTCCAACCTCGACGCCAAGCTGCGCGTCGCCATGCGCACCGAGATCAAGGAACTGCACCAGCGGCTGAAGACCACGACCGTCTACGTCACCCACGATCAGATCGAGGCCATGACCATGGCCGACAAGATCGTGGTGATGCATGACGGCATCGTCGAGCAGATGGGATCGCCGCTCGAGCTCTATGACAAGCCCGACAACCAGTTCGTCGCAGGTTTCATCGGCTCGCCGGCAATGAATTTCCTGAACGGGCACCTAAAATCCAACGGGCAGATTTACGTCGAGACCGAGAATGGCGCCAGATTGCCGGTGGCGACGGCGCCTACCGCCTCCGATGGGCTTCCGGTCGTCTACGGCATCCGGCCCGAACATCTCGAACTCGCCAGCGACGGCATCGAGGCCGAGGTCGTCGTCGTCGAGCCAACCGGCTCGGAAACGCAGATCGTGTCGCGCATCGGCACGCAGGACATCATCGCGGTGTTCCGCGAGCGACATGACGTCAAGCCTGGCGAGCGCATCCATTTGCGGCCGCGCGCGGCGGCCGCTCATCTGTTCGACAAGGACACCGGCCACCGCCTCTAGGCGGCCGGATTAACAAGCCCAAACAAGACCATAAAATTAAGTAAGTAAGGGAGAAGACTTGAAATGAATAAGTTTACCACCGATCGCCGCTCGCTGCTCAAGGGCGGCGCGGGCCTTTTGGCTGCCGCAGCGACGATGTCGGGCGACGAGCTCTTGGGCTATGCGAAGGCCTGGGCGCAGACTTCGCCGTGGAAGCCGGAGCCGGGGGCGAAGATCAATCTGTTGCGCTGGAAGCGCTTCGTCGAAGCCGAAGACGTCGCCTTCATGAAGATCGTCGACGCTTTCCAGAAGGCCAACAACGTCACCATCAACGTCTCCAACGAATCCTACGACGACATCCAGCCCAAGGCGTCGGTTGCCGCCAACACCGGGCAGGGTCTCGACATGGTCTGGGGACTCTATTCACTGCCGTTCCTGTTCCCGAGCAAATGCGTTGATGTCACCGATGTCGCCGACTATCTCGGCCAGAAGTGCGGCGGCTGGACCGACTCCGGCAAGGCCTATGGCATGCTCAACGGCAAATGGATCGGCATTCCCGTTGCCGCCACCGGCGGCCTCGTCAACTACCGCGTCGCCGCGGCCGAGAAAGCCGGCCACAAGGAATTCCCGAAGGATCTCGCCGGCTTTGCCGACCTCGTGAAGGGCATGAACAAGAACGGCACGCCGGCCGGCATGGCGCTCGGCCATGCGTCGGGTGACGCCAATGGCTGGCTGCACTGGGCGCTGTGGGCCCATGGCGGCAAGATGATCGACAAGAACAACAAGGTCGTCATCAACTCACCGGAGACCGCGAAGTCGCTCGAATACGTCAAGGGCCTTTACGAGAACTTCGTGCCGGGCACGGCGTCGTGGAACGACAGCTCCAACAACAAGGCGTTCCTCGCCGGCCAGCTTCACCTGACCACGAACGGCATCTCGATCTATGTGACGGCGAAGAAGGAGAATCCGCAGATCGCGGAGGATATGAATCACGCGCATCTGCCGCCCGGCATCGACGGCAAGACGCGCGAGCTTCACCTCGGCTTCCCGATCCTGATCTTCACCTTCTCGAAGTATCCGCAGACCTGCAAGGCGTTCACCGCCTTCATGCTGGAGCCGGACCAGTTCAATCCATGGATCGAAGCGGCACAGGGTTATCTGTCCCACTTCCTCCTCGCCTACGACAAGAACCCGGTCTGGACCGCCGATCCGAAGACGACGCCTTACCGCAGCGTCGCGCAGAGCGCGTCGACGCCGGCCGGCGAGGCGCAGATGAGCGAGAATGCGGCGGCCGCGATTGCCGACTTCGTGCTCGTCGACATGTACGCGAACTACTGCACTGGACGCGAGGATACGAAGACCGCGATGGCTTCGGCCGAACGCGCGGCCAAGCGCATCTTCCGCTAAGGGAACGGCCGGCGCAGACCATCGCGCCGGCCCAGGTTTGAAGGTGATCGGGGCAACGCTCGGCCGTGGGGGCACGGGCCGGGCGTTGCCTTCGATTAGGAGTTGGAGACGGAATGAGTACTGTCCAGACATCGATGCCGGTACAGGCCGCCGCAGCCGGCGAGCCGTCACTCTGGTCGAGGCTGCGCACGAGCCGCAACTGGGCGGCGCTGTGGTTCATGCTGCCGGCGGCGGCTTTCCTGATTCTGTTCCTGGCCTATCCGCTTGGCCTTGGTATCTGGATGAGCTTCACGGACGAGCGCATCGGCCGTGAGGGCGTCTTCATCGGCCTTGAGAACTATCAATGGCTGTGGGACGACGCGATCTTCTGGCTGTCGGTCTTCAACACGATCCTCTACACGCTGGTCGCCAGCATCATCAAATTCGCGATCGGCCTTTATCTCGCGCTCCTGCTCAACCGGCACATGCCGTTCAAGGCAATGATCCGCTCGATCGTGCTGATTCCCTTCATCGTGCCGACGGTGCTGTCGGCGATCGCGTTCTGGTGGATCTACGACGCCCAATTCTCAATCATCTCGTGGTCGCTGATCAAACTCGGCCTGATCGAGCACAACATCAACTTCCTCGGCGACAGCAACTGGGCCCGCGGCAGCGTCATCTTCGCCAATGTCTGGCGCGGCGTTCCCTTCGTTGCGATCACGCTATTGGCCGGCCTGCAGACGGTCTCGCCCTCGCTCTACGAGGCCGCGACGCTCGACGGCGCCACCAACTGGCAGCGCTTCCGCTACATCACCTATCCGCTGCTGACGCCGATCATCGCCGTGGTGATGACGTTCTCAGTGCTATTCACCTTCACCGACTTCCAATTGATCTGGGCCTTGACCCGCGGCGGGCCGGTCAATGCGACGCATCTGATGGCGACGCTGAGCTATCAGCGCGGCATCATCTCCGGACGGCTGGGGGAGGGCGCGGCGATTGCGACCGCGATGATCCCGTTCCTGCTCGCCGCGATCGCGATCTCCTGGTTCGGCATGCAGCGCCGCAAGTGGCAGCAAGGATCGAACAATGACTGATTCAGCCCTGCATTCGAAAGCACCGGCGCCGGCCGCGACCGACGACTCCGAGGGCATGAGCTATCTGGAGTCGCTGCCGCGCCGCCTGATCACGCTCTATCTGCCGCTGTTCATCATCCTCGTGGTGCTCCTGTTCCCGTTCTACTGGATGGTGCTGACGTCGATCAAACCCGACGAGCAGTTGATCGACATGGAGAAGTTCAACCCGTTCTGGGTTGTCCATCCGACCTTCAAGCACATCAGCAAGCTCCTGTTCGAGACGCAGTATCCGAGGTGGCTCTGGAACACGATGTATGTGGCCGTTGGAGCCACCTTCCTGTCGATCGCGGCCAGCGTGCTGGCGGCCTATGCGATCACGCGGCTGCGGTTCAAGGGCGCCGACACCGTCGGCATCCTGATCTTCTTCGCCTATCTGGTGCCGCCGTCGATCCTGTTCATCCCGCTGGCCTCGGTGATCCAGGCCTACGGCCTGTTCGACTCGCCGCTGTCGCTGATCCTGGTCTATCCGACCTTGCTCATTCCGTTCTCGACCTGGCTGTTGATGGGATACTTCAAGACCATCCCCTATGAGCTCGAGGAATGCGCGCTGATCGACGGCGCCTCGCGCTGGCAGATCCTGGTCAAGATCATCGTGCCCTTGGCAATCCCCGGCCTGATCTCGGCCTTCATCTTCTCGTTCACGCTGTGCTGGAACGAGTTCATCTATGCGCTCACCTTCCTGCAATCGACGCCGAACAAGACGGTGCCGGTCGCGATCGTCAATGAGTTCGTCGACGGCGACATCTACAAATGGGGATCGCTGATGGCCGGTGCGCTGGTCGGCTCGCTGCCGCTCGTGATCCTTTACGCCTTCTTCGTCGAGCATTATGTGTCGGCCATGACGGGAGCCGTGAAGGAATAGCGCGAGAGGCCCGTTTCCGGAGTATGGTGATTTCAGATCGGAGCGACGGTGGCAGTTCTCCCTCTCCCCGTTCTTACGGGGAGAGGGTAGGGGTGAGGGGCTCTGCCCGCGAATATGGTGACAGATGTATTTGCGGAAGCTCCCCCTCACCCGGAATTCAAGCTGGGCTTGAATTCCGACCTCTCCCCGCAAGCGGGGCGAGGTGCAGCGAAGTTCGCCTCTCGCATCGTAGTGCAATCGCCACGCACTAGCCCTGAAGAACAAGAAGGAGTTGGGTCTTGCACGTTCTGATTCTCGGCGCCGCCGGCATGGTCGGCCGTAAATTGACCGACCGTCTGCTGCGCGACGGCCGCCTCGGCAAGCAGGGCATCACCAGGATGACCCTGCAGGACGTCGTCGAGCCCGCAAAGCCGGCCAACGCCTCGATCCCGGTCACGGTGGTGGCGTCCGACTTCGCGGATCCCGGCGCCGCGGCGCCATTGATCGCCGAGCGGCCGGATGTGATCTTCCATCTCGCCGCGATTGTTTCCGGCGAGGCGGAGGCCGATTTCGACAAGGGCTACCGCATCAATCTCGACGGCACGCGCTACCTGATCGACGCCATCCGCGCGGTCGGCGGCGGCTACAAGCCGCGGCTGGTGTTCACGTCCTCGATCGCGGTGTTCGGCGCGCCGTTCCCGGACAAGATCGGCGACGAGTTCTTCCACACACCGCTGACCAGCTACGGCACGCAAAAGTCGATCTGTGAGCTCCTGATCAACGACTATACCCGCAAGGGCCTGTTCGACGGCATCAGCATCCGCCTGCCGACGATCTGCGTGCGGCCGGGCCGGCCGAACAAGGCGGCGTCCGGCTTCTTCTCCAACATCATGCGCGAGCCGCTGGCCGGCGAGGAGGCGATCCTGCCGGTGTCCGAGGACGTGCGGCATTGGCATGCTTCGCCGCGCTCGGCGGTCGGTTTCCTCGTGCATGCCGGGACCATGGACCTCAATGCCATCGGTCCGCGCCGCAATCTCAGCATGCCCGGGCTCTCCGCCACCGTCGGCGAGCAGATCGCGGCGCTCGATCGCGTCGCCGGCAAGAACGTCACGGCGCGGATCAAGCGGGTGCCGGACCAGACCATCATCGGCATCGTCTCCGGCTGGCCGCGCGATTTCGTCACCGAACGGGCGCTGAAGCTCGGCTTCACGACGGCCGAGAAGACGTTCGACGATATCATCCGGATTCACATCGAGGACGAGCTCGGCGGCAAATTCGCGGCGTAGTCTTGCTACGGAGTGCGGTCATGACGCGGGTAGCCTCTATCGGCGAATGCATGATCGAGTTGAGGCAGGCGCAAGGCGGGCCCCAAAGCGGGACGCCAGGCGGCCTCTACTCCCGGGGTTACGGCGGTGACACCCTCAACACCGCCGTCTATCTCGCGCGCCTCGGCATCGACGTCGACTACATCACCGCGCTCGGCGACGATGCGTTGAGCGAGGAGATGATCGCCGCCTGGAAGGCCGAGGGCGTCGGCACCAAGCGCGTCGCCCGGCTGGCGGGCAAACTGCCCGGCATTTATCTGATCCAGACGGATGAGAAGGGCGAACGAAAATTCTTCCATTGGCGTGAGAACTCGGCCGCGCGCAAGCTGATGCATTTGCCGGAGACCGAGGACCTCCTCAATTCGCTCGCGACCTACGACCTCGTCTATCTCTCCGCCATTACGCTCTCGATCTATGATGATTACGGGCGAGGGCGGTTGATGACGGCCTTGAAGCGCGCGCGCCTGCTCGGCACGCGCTTCGCGTTCGATACCAATTTCCGTGCCCGCGGCTGGCCTGATCTGAGCGAGGCGCGCAGCGTCTACAGCGCGGCGTTCGAGGCGGCCGACATCGTGCTCGCCTCCACCGAGGATCTGTTGCCGCTCTATCCCGGCGAGAGCCATGGGGCGCTGCTCGCGGGCATTTCGACCCCGGAAGTGGTGCTGAAGCTCTCGGAGCCCGTCAGCGTGCTGCGCTTTCCCGGCGGATCGCGCGAGGTGAGGGCCGAGCCGGTGACCCAGCCGGTTATCGATACCACCGCGGCCGGCGACAGTTTCGCGGCCGCCTATCTCGCCGCCCGGCTTTCCGGCGCCGAGCCGCCGGAGGCCGCCCGCGCGGGCCATCGGCTGGCCGGCGTCGTGGTCTGCTATCCCGGCGCGATCATTCCGCGCTATGCCATGCCGCCGAAGAAAGTGCCGCGGCCGGCGAATTCCCGCAGGGTCTCGCAATGACATCAGCCAAACAGGAAACGCTCGCCACGCTGTTCAGCCAGGCCAAGATCATCCCCGTCCTGACCATCGAGCGGCGCGAGGATGCGGTGCCGCTGGCCCGCGCGCTGGTCGCCGGCGGGGTGTTCACCCTGGAGGTCACCTTGCGCACGCCGGTCGCGATCGAGGCGGCGAAGGCGATCATGGCCGAGGTGCCGGACGCGATCGTCGGCATCGGCACGATCCTGAGCCCCGACGACCTGGCCCGCGCCGAGGCGCTCGGCGCCAAATTCGGCATCAGCCCGGGTGCGACACCCGAGCTCCTGAAAGCCGCTGCCGGCAGCAGCCTGCCGTTCGCGCCGGGGATCGCCACCGCATCCGAATTGATGCTGGCGCTGGCGTACGGCTTCGATCTCGTGAAATTCTTCCCGGCGGAATCTTCAGGCGGTATCAAGGCACTTCGGGGGCTGGCCGGGCCGTTCCCGAACGCGCGGTTCTGCCCGACCGGCGGCATCGGGGAGGCCAATGCCGCCACCTGGCTGGCGGAGCCCAATGTGGTCGCGGTCGGCGGGTCCTGGCTCTGCCCGCCCGCCGAGGTCAGGTCCAACAATTGGGCCGGCATAACCGCCATGTGCGACCGCACCCTGAAATCGCTGAAAGCCGGGTGAAGTCCGGATACGGATCAGCTACAAGCGATCAGGAACATTTTTGGGAGAACGGCCATGACAGCCAGCATCGTGGGGTGGGCGCACACGCCCTTCGGCAAATTCGACGCCGAGACGGTTGAAAGCCTGGTCGTGCGCGTCGCCAACGAGGCGCTGACCGATGCCGGCATTTCGGCTGGCGACGTCGATGAGATCGTGCTGGGACATTTCAACGCAGGCTTCTCGCAGCAGGACTTCACGGCCTCGCTGGTGCTCCAGGCCGATCCGCAGTTCCGCTTCAAGCCGGCCACGCGCGTCGAGAACGCCTGCGCGACCGGATCGGCCGCCGTGCACCAGGGCATCCGCGCCATCCAGACCGGCGCCAAATTCGTGCTCGTGGTCGGCGTCGAGCAGATGACGAAGACGCCGGGACCGGAGATCGGCCGCAATCTGCTCCGCGCCTCCTATTTGCCTGAAGATGGTGATACGCCCGGGGGGTTCGCTGGCGTGTTCGGCAAGATCGCGCAGGCCTATTTCCAGAAATATGGCGACCAGTCCGATGCGCTGGCGCTGATCGCAGCCAAGAACCACAAGAACGGCGTCGCCAATCCCTATGCGCAGATGCGCAAGGATTTCGGCTTCGAATTCTGCCGCGCCGAGAGCGACAAGAACCCGTTCGTCGCCGGCCCCCTGAAGCGCACCGACTGCTCGCTGGTGTCGGATGGCGCCGCCGCGCTGGTGCTGACGGATTCGGAGACCGCCAAGACCATGGGGAAGGCGGTGAACTTCCGCGCCACCGCCCATGCGCAGGACTTCCTGCCGATGTCCAAACGCGACATCCTGCAGTTCGAGGGTTGCACGGTGGCCTGGCAGCGCGCCCTGGAGCAGGCCGGCGCCAAGCTTTCCGATCTCTCCTTTGTCGAGACCCATGACTGCTTCACCGTCGCCGAACTGATCGAGTATGAAGCGATGGGCCTGACGCCGCGCGGGCAGGGCGCCCGTGCGATCAAGGAGGGCTGGACGCTGAAGGACGGCAAGCTGCCGATCAATCCGTCCGGCGGGCTGAAGGCGAAGGGTCACCCGATCGGCGCCACCGGCGTCTCCATGCATGTGATGAGCGCGATGCAGCTCACGGGGCAGGCGCCCGAGGGTATGCAGTTGAAGAATCCCGAGCTCGCCGGCATCTTCAACATGGGCGGCGCCGCGGTTGCGAATTACGTTTCGCTGCTGGAGCCGGCGAAGTAGGCTGTAGGCGAAGCGGGCTGCCGTAGGGTGGGCAAAGCGAAGCGTGCACACCATCAAGCACTCCGCTGGTCACGGTGGGCACGCTTCGCTTTGCCCACCCTACAATGCTACGAATTGCCGCGGTGCACCGCGGCGCAGACTTTCGGAGCGTGTATCATGGGTAACGAAAGCTCGCTGTCGCTGGACGAACTCAACGATCGCATTGCGATTCTTGAAGACAACATCAGGCAGCTCATCGAACAGGCCGCCGCGGCATCCGGCGAGCAGAACGAGGCGCGTATTGCCGACCGCATCAGCCAACAGAATGACGAGCTCGAGCGGCTGATGAAGGAGCGCGACGCGCGGGCGAACAGATAACCCGCTACCCGCCGCGCATACGCCCATACGCGCGGCGCGCCTTGATCTTGCGGACGCCCTGCCGTTACTAGGTCCCCGGAAGCGATAACGCGGCCGTGATCGGCTGCCTTTCTGAGAGGATGACGAGGCTATGGGACCGCTGGAGGGCATCAAGGTCGTGGACATGACGACCGTTCTGATGGGGCCGTATGCGACCCAGACGCTCGGCGACTACGGTGCCGACGTCATCAAGGTGGAATCGCCCGACGGCGACGTCACGCGCCAGATCGGCCCGACCCGCCATGCCGGCATGGGCCCGGTGTACCTCAACACCAACCGCAGCAAGCGCTCGATCTGCCTCGACTTGAAGAAGCCGGCCGGGCGCGAGGCCGTGCTGCGCCTGATCGCGAAGGCCGACGTGCTCGTCTACAATGTGCGCCCGCAGGCGATGGCGCGGTTGCAGCTCGGCTACGACGTTGTCTCCAAGATCAATCCGCGGCTGATCTATGCCGGCGTGTTCGGCTTCGGCCAGGACGGACCGTATGCCGCCAAGCCCGCCTATGACGACCTGATCCAGGGCGCGACCGCGCTACCGGCGCTGATGGCGCAGACCGCCGACGGCGTGCCGCGCTACGTGCCGAACGCGCTGGTCGATCGCATCGTGGGACTGACCGCGGTCGGCGCGATCTGCGCGAGCCTCGTGCATCGCGACAAGACCGGGCAGGGGCAGCGTGTCGACATCCCGATGTTCGAGACCATGGCCGGCTTCGTCATGGGCGACCATATGGGCGGCCTCACCTACGATCCGCCGCTCGACCGTGGCGGCTACAAGCGCCATCTGTCGCCGGACCGCCGCCCCTACAAGACGAGCGACGGCTATATCTGCGTGATCGTCTACAACGACAAGCAGTGGGACAATTTCTTCACCGCCATCGGGCGCGACGATCTCCGCGAGGATTCGAGATTTGCGACCTTCGCCGGCCGTGCCGCCAATATCGATTGCGTCTACGCCGAGCTTGCGCGCATCCTCAAGACCAAGACCACCGCGGAGTGGAACGAGATCCTCGAGAAGGCCGACGTGCCGGTCATGCCGATGCACGATCTCGAGACCCTGTTGCAGGACCCGCACATCGTTGCAACCGATGTGTTTCCGGTCATCGAGCATCCGACCGAAGGTCGCATCCGCAGCATGAAGGTCTCGGCGCGCTGGTCGGAGACGACAGCCGAGCCGAAGCGGCTCGCGCCGCGGCTCGGCGAGCACAGCGTGGAGATCCTGCGGGAGGCCGGTTTCTCCGCCGACGAGATCGCCGCCATGCGCCGCGACGGCGTCAGCAAGACACCAGAGAACTAGGACAGAGACTGATGGATTTTGCGCTCTCGGCCAATCAGGAATCCATCCGCGATGCAGTGGCAAAAATCTGTGCGCGCTTTGACGACGCCTATTGGCTGAAGAAGGACAAGGAGGGCGGCTACCCCGCCGACTTCCACCGCGCACTGGCGGATGCCGGCTGGCTCGGCATCTGCATCCCCGAGGAATATGGCGGCTCCGGGCTCGGCATCACCGACGCCGCGATCATGATGCGCACGATTTCGGAATCCGGCGCCGGCATGTCGGGCGCGTCGGCCGTGCACATGAACGTATTCGGGCTCAATCCGGTGGTCGTGTTCGGCACCAAGGAGCAGTGCCAGCGCATGCTGCCGCCGATCATCGACGGCCGCGACAAGTCCTGCTTTGCGGTGACCGAGCCGAACACCGGGCTCAACACCACCCAGCTCAAGACCCGCGCGGTGCGCAAGGGCGACAAATACATCGTCAACGGCCAGAAGGTCTGGATCTCGACCGCACAGGTCGCCAACAAGATCCTGCTGCTGGCGCGCACCACGCCGCTGGAAGAGGTGCGGACGCCGACGCAGGGCCTGAGCCTCTTCTACACCGATTTCGACAAGACGCGCGTCACCGTGCACGAGATCGAGAAGATGGGCCGCAAGCCCGTCGATTCCAATGAATTGTTCTTCGAGAATTTTGAAATTCCAGTTGAGGATCGCCTCGGCGAAGAGGGGCGCGGCTTCGAATATATTCTGCACGGCATGAATCCGGAGCGCATCCTGATCGCGGCCGAAGCAGTCGGGCTCGGCAAGGTCGCGCTGTCGCGCGCGCAGGCCTACGCCAAGAGCCGCATCGTGTTCAACCGCCCGATCGGCATGAACCAGGCGATCCAGCATCCGCTCGCCAAATGCTGGATGGAGCTGGAGGCCGCATGGTTGATGGTGCTGTCGGCCGGATGGCACTACGACAACGGCCTTCCTTGCGGGCCGGCCGCCAACTCGGCAAAATTCCTGGCCGCCGAAGCCGGCTTCCGCGCCTGCGAACAAGCGGTGATGACCCATGGCGGCTTCGGCTACGCCAAGGAATATCATGTCGAGCGCTACCTGCGCGAATCCCTGATTCCACGCATCGCCCCGATCAGCCCGCAGCTCATCCTGAGTTTTATTGCCGAGAAAGTGCTGGGGCTGCCGAAGTCGTATTGAGGGCGGGTGATGATGGCGTCTCCACAGTTCACACCGTCATTCCGGAGCGCGCGCAGCGCGAGCCCGGAATCCATTTCTCCTCTTTCGCATGCGGCCCGATGGATTCTCCGATGTGCAATTGCACATCGTAGCTCGCCGCTGCGCGGCGCCCCGGAATGACGAAGGAGGAAGTAGCGTCATGAGCTTCATCACCGGCGTCGGGCTGACCTCATTCGGCAAGCACGAAGGCTCGTCCTCGCTCGACCTCATGAGCAAGGCGGCGCAGCTTGCGATCTCGGACGCCGGGCTGCAGCGGTCGGAGATCGATGGCATCCTCTGCGGCTACTCCACGGTGTCGCCGCACATCATGCTCGCGACAGTGTTCGCCGAGCATTTCGGCATCCGCCCGTCCTATGCCCATGCCGTGCAGGTCGGCGGCGCCACCGGGCTCGCGATGACCATGCTGGCGCATCATCTCGTTGATGCCGGTGTGGCGAAGCATGTGCTCGTGGTCGGTGGCGAGAACCGTCTGACCGGGCAGAGCCGCGACGCCTCGATCCAGGCGCTCGCGCAAGTCGGCCATCCCGATTACGAAGTGCCGCTCGGGCCGACCATTCCCGCCTATTATGGCCTCGTCGCTTCCCGCTACATGCACGAATACGGCCTCACCGAAGAAGACCTCGCCGAATTCGCCGTGCTGATGCGCAGGCACGCGCTGACCCATCCCGGCGCGCAATTCCACGACCCGATTACGATCGCTGACGTGATGGCTTCGAAGCCGGTGGCGAAGCCGCTGAAGCTGCTCGATTGCTGCCCCGTTTCCGACGGCGGCGCGGCATTCGTGATCAGCCGCGAGCGGATTGGCGATGTCGGCGTGCGTATCCGCGGCTGTGCGCAGGCGCATACGCATCAGCATGTCACCGCCGCGCCGGCTTTAAGCGAACTCGGTGCCGAGATCGCGATCGCCAAGGCCAAGGCGGCCTCTCACGTTGCGATCTCCGATGTGCGCTATGCAGCGGTGTACGACAGCTTCACCATCACGCTTGCGATGCTGCTCGAAGATCTCGGTCTGGCAAAGCGCGGCGAGGCAGCCGCGCGCGTGCGTGCCGGTTACTTCAATCAGGACGGCGAGATGCCGCTCAACACCCATGGCGGTCTTCTGAGCTACGGCCATTGCGGTGTCGGCGGCGCGATGGCGCATCTGGTCGAGACGCATCTGCAGATGACTGAGCGAGCTGGAAACCGCCAGGTCCGCGATGCCTCGGTCGCGCTATTGCATGGCGATGGCGGCGTGCTGTCCTCGCATGTCAGCATGTTCCTGGAGCGAGTGCGATGAGCGGCAAACTTGCGGACTGGACCACGGACGCGGAGGCGATCGTCTATCAATCCTGCGCCGCCTGCGGCGCTGTGCAATATTTCCGCCGCAGCTTTTGCGCTGTCTGCGGCGCACCCGATCCGCAGGAGAAGCGCGCCAGCGGGGCAGGGACGGTGTACGCGACCTCGCTGGTCTGCCGCGCCGCCACGCCCGAGACGCGCGCGCATGTGCCCTACAACATCGTGCTGGTCGACATCGCCGAGGGTTTCCGCATGATGGCGCACGGCGAGAACGATCTTGCGATCGGCGACAAGGTGAACGCGCGCTTTGCGCAGTTCGCCGGGCGATTGGTCCCGTATTTTCAAAAGGTAAAGTGAACGACCGTCGTTATTCCGGCGTCATTGCGAGCGTAGCGAAGCAATCCATTTCGCCACTTGCGGAAGCATGGATTGCTTCGCTGCGCTCGCAATGACGGTTGTTGGTTGGGATATGACGACAGTCACCGCCAATAGAGCACAATGCCGGCGATGACGACCATTGCCGTCACCGCCAGCATTTGCGCAAGCGCCTCCGAGGCCGCCCTCCTGGTGGCTTCCTTCATGCCTGTCTCCCTAGACTTGGGCGTGACTCATCGTGGCGCGGAATCCGCGCAAGCGACGGCCTTTTAGATTGGTACTCTCGGAACACCCCGCGTCGGACATTCGCTCTGATTGAGTCCCCACTCGGCGAATATCGACGGTAGCAGGGTCGGCCAGCATTGCGGCGGCATTTTGACTCGGCTGTGTTGCTCCTGCGTCAAGCGCCAGATAGTGTCTTGGACCTTAACGGAACCCACGCAAAACGCGAAAAAAGAAACGAGACGGAAAGAATGGCCCGCATCGAATACAGCGATCCCGCCAAAGCCAGCGATCGCACCCGCGAAATTCTCGACAAGAACCGCAATGCCAATATCTTCCGCATGATGGCGCATTCGCCGAGTTATTTTGAACAATACTGCCGGCTCGGTGGCGCGATCCGACACAGAGGCGAGCTTGATCCGATCGTGCGCGAGCTTGCGATTACCCGCACCGGAATCCTGTGCGAAGCGCCATACGAAATCGTCGCGCACAAACGGATCGGCAAGAATGTCGGCGTCACCGACGAACAGAACGAAGCGCTGGAGAATTGGCAGTCCGCCACCTGCTTCAACGAAGTACAGCGCGCCGCGCTCGCCTTCACTGATGAGATCGTCAAGCTGAAGAAACCGACGGACGCCACCTTCAACGCGATCGCCTCGAAACTCTCGCCGGCCGCGCTCGTCGAATTGCAGCTCTCAGTCGGCTTCTACATCATGACCTCGAAATTCCTCGAGACGTTCGAGATCGATTTGCAGCCGGTCACGGAAGTGGTGGGCTGAGTCTTAGCTAAGGCCGCGAGCTCCCTTCGCCTCGCCCCGCCTGCGGGGAGAGGCCGGATCGCATCGTCAGATGCGATCCGGGTGAGGGGCTGCCTCCGCGAATACAACTGGCAGCAATGTTCGCGGAGGCAGCCCCTCACCCTAACCCTCTCCCCGCGAAGAGCAGGGAGAGGGAATGAAGAGAGATTACGTCGACGTCAGCAGATCCACCTTCGCGTTGGCGACGATCAGCCGGTCGGCGAGCAGTTGCGCGAGATTGCGCATGATCCGCTCGCCGGCGCGTGGGTGCTGCTTGCGGAATCGTTCGAAGTCGCGCAGCGGAATCTCCCAGGCGGTCGCGGCCTGGTCCGCCAAGACGTCGGCGGAGCGGACCGGCTCGATCAGCGCCATCTCGCCGAATGCCATGCCGGCGGTGAGCGTCGCCAGGCGGACGCCGTCGGGCAGGGTGACGTGTACGACGCCGCTGCGCAGGAAGAACAGCGAGCCTGCGGAATCGCCGGCGGAGATGATCTTCTCGCCGGAGCGGTAGGTATGGGTCGAGGCGAGTGACGCCAGGTCGGTCAGCTCTTCCACGCTCAATCCGGCCAGTAGCGGCTGCTCGGACAATTCCGTGGTCTCGAAGAAATCGATCGAGCCGCCATAGCGGTAGACGATCTGGTCCTCCGCCCATTCGATCGCGGTATCCAGCAGGTAGAAGTCCCTGATATTGCCGAGCTTGGCCGTCCACTCGCGCAGCGTCTTCCATTCCGTCGATGAGCGTTTGATTCCGGACAGGATCACGGTGAGGCCGAGCGCGGCCAGTTCCTCGAAGGCCTCCGCCAGCAGCCGCGCGCCGGCGCGGGTGGTGGAGGTGACCCGGTGCAGGTCGAAGACGACGAATTGCGGCCGCGGCTCCGAGGCCAGCCGCCGCGACACGTAGTCGACGGCGGAAAGCGACAGCGTGCCGACCAGCTCGATGATCCGCACTTCCTCGTGGTGCGCCGCGAGGATGTCGCGCTCCTGCGGGCGGCGGACGCGGCGGGACGGGCTCTTGCCGATATTGTAGTCGGCGATGATGCTGGTGCGCGCGTCGTCGCTGCGGTTGAGCATATGCAGGTCGTAATGCGAGGACAGCGCCTCGCACACCTTGATGCCGCGCACGCTGTTGCCGTGCTTGTCGAGCTTGGGCGAATAGCTGCCGAGCCCGAGCCGCGCCGGCAGCGCGGCCAAAATGCCGCCGCCGACGCCGCTCTTGGCGGGGATGCCGACGCGATAGATCCATTCGCCGGCGAAATCGTACATGCCCGACGACGTCATCACCGAGAGCGTGCGCGAGATCGCATACGGCGTCATCACCTGCTTGCCGGTCACCGGATTGATGCCGCGATTGGCAAGCGTTGCCGCCATGATCGCGATATCGCGCGCGGTCACCAGCACCGCGCATTGCCGGAAATAAACATCCAGCACAGAGGCGACATTGTCCTTGATCACGGAATTGGTGCGCAGGAGATAGCCGATCGCCCGGTTGCGGTCGCCGGTCGTGCTTTCGGAAAGATAGACGGCCTCGTCGAGCGCGAGCTCGCGCCCGGCGAAGCGGCCGAGCGCCTGCCTGATATAGTCGAAGGCGGCATCGCCCTTGGCCTCATGGATCAGCCCGGTGCAGGCGATGGCGCCGGCATTGACCATCGGGTTGAACGGATGGTTTTCCGCGTTCAGTCGGATCGAGTTGAAGGGGTCGCCCGATGGCTCGACGCCGATCGCGCTTTCCACCCGCCCTGCGCCCAGCGTGTCCAGCGCCAGCGCGAACACGAAGGGTTTGGACATCGACTGGATGGTGAAGGGCACCTTGGTGTCGCCGACCTCGTAGACGTGGCCGTCCAGGGTGGCGAGGCTGATGCCAAAATGGGCAGGGTCTGCCTTGCCGAGCTCGGGAATGTAATCGGCGACGGCGCCACCGGTCTCAGTGGCGAACTCGTCGTGGCATGACTGCAGGAACCGCAGCAGAGGCGGTCTTGAGCGGGTCCAGGCCGTGGCGCTGGCGGAAGAAGGAGGCGGCTCGGGTTTCATCGCCTCCTTTTGTGCAACGCAATCAGGGAGCGCGCAACTGGTTCGCTAGTAGCGGCTGCCGCCGGACAAGGAGCAGCGCGATCAGGACCGTCGGCACCAGGATGGCAAGGCCGAGCAGCGTCACCTGCATCTGCGACAACGGGTTGATGCCGCCGCCGGGCGTCGCCACCACGAAGCCGCCGATCACGAGCAGCACCCGCAGCGGCCATTCCAGCGCGCCTGCGCGGCTGAGATCGCCGACGAAGGCCTGATACCCCTGGATGCCGCCGCAAATGAACAATGTGCCGAAGGCGGCAAGCGCCATCAGGCCGAGACCGGTGAGATAGGGGCTTGGTCCCTGCAGCACCAGCGCCGGGTTCAACACGAAGAAGAACGGGATGAAATAGATGATGCTGCCGACCCACATCGATTCCCACCCTGTTTTCATCGCCGGCGATCCTGCGATTCCGGCCGCCGCGAAGGAAGCGATTGCGACCGGCGGGGTGATCGACGACAGCATGCCCCAATAGAAGATGAACATGTGCACCGCCATCCGGTTCAGCCCGAGCTTCTCCAGCGCCGGCGCCACCAGGATGGCGAGGAAGATGTAGCAGGCCGTGGTCGTCAGCCCGAGGCCAAGGATCAGGCTGGTCAAGGCGCACATCGCCAGCAGCAGGAAGGCGTTGTCGCCTGCGAGCGTCAGCAGGTCGTTGGCGAGGCTCGAGACCACGCCGGTCATTGAGAACGCGCCGATCAGAAGCCCGCAGCCGGCGAGGATGCCGACCAGCTCCACGAAGGTGCGGCCGTTGACCTCGAGGAATTTTGCGATCGTGGCCCAAGTCCAGCGCGTGTCCTTGGAGAAGATCTGGTTCAGCACCAGCAGCAGCGCGGTGGCATAGAACGGCGCGTGGCTCTCGCGTTTGAAGTAGAGCAGCATCACGATCAGCAGCGCGATGACGAACACGTAGTACCAACCGGACTTGAGGGTATCGATCACCCGCGGCAGCTCGGCGCGCGGGATGCCCTTCAGGCCGTGACGCGCGGCATAGGAGTCCACCTGCATGAACAGGCCGATATAATAAAGCGCGGCGGGAATGATCGCAGCGACCGCGACCTCGGCGTAGCTGATGTTCAGGAACTGTGCGATCACGAAGGCGGTGGCGCCCATCACCGGCGGCGCCAGCACCGCGCCGGTCGAGGCGCAGGCCTCGATCGCGCCAGCATAGGAGGCACGAAAGCCGCTGCGCTTCATCACCGGGATGGTCATGGTGCCGGCGGTGAGCACGTTGGAGATGATCGAGCCGGACATCATGCCGAGCAGGCCGCTCGCGAAGATGCAGACCTTCGCCGCCCCGCCGCGGAACGTGCCGCACAGCGCAAAGGCGATGTTGATGAAGAATTTTCCAGCGCCCGTCATCATCAGCGCGGTGCCGAAGACGAGGAAGCCGATCACGGTATCGGCAAAGGCCTGGATCGGAATCCCGAGCAGGCTCTCGCCCGAGAGCACGTGGTAGGCGGTGGCCTGGTCGAAGGTGAGTTCGGAGCCGCGAAACGGCCCGAGCCATTTGGCCTCGGCAAACAGCGGATAGACGGTGAACGGGAACACGCTGAGCAAGAGGCTCCAGCCGCCGGTGCGGCGCAGCGCCTCCATCAGCATCGCCCACATCACGACGCCCGCAATGAGCACGTTGCGCGGCGCGCCGTCGGATTCCCAGCCGTACTGCGCGGCCTTGCGGATGTTGAGCATCAGCCAGATCGCGGCCGCAAACGTCAGCACGAACAGGAGAAGGTCGTACCAGGGAATCCGGTCGAGCGGCGCCGTGCCCGTTCCCGGAAAGATCAGGAAGGTGAACGGCAGCATCAGCGCAATCAGCAGATAGAAATATTCGGTGTTGAGCTGGGTGTAGCCGATCAGGAAGCGCAGCGAGAATTGCTGGTTGATGCAGAGCAGGATGGTGGCCGCGGTCGCGACCACCAGCGCCCAGCGCCAGCCGCCGCGCAAGCTGCGAACGCGCGTGACCTCGGCCTCCTGCATGTTGCCCGCGCCGGCATGGGGATCTTCGAACTCGATCCTCTTCGGCGGCGCGGCCATGGCGCTATCGAGCGGAGAAGCTGACATCAGAAGATCCCCACAATGGCGTTAGCTTGCAGTGGAAGCGCGCGGCTTTATTCAAAGCCGTTCGGCATGTTGGCCTTGGCAAGCGCTGCCGCGCGCGCCTTCATCCAGCCTTCCAGGAACGCCTTCTCATCCGAGGGCGGATTTGACTTGCCATATTCCGCCCAGGCGGCGGTGAGCACGTCCTGGCGCTTGAACAGCGCGTTGTTGTGAGCCTCCTGCTGGTCGCTCCATTGGCCGGCTTCCTTCAGCGCCTTCACCGCGCCGGCATGCACCGGTACGACCCAGTTCTTGGTCTGCCTATCAGCGGCAAGCCCGCTCGCGCCCGGCGCAGACTCCTTGTAGGCGTCGTAGTTGACGATCATCGCCTTCGTGATGGCGTAGACCTGGTCCGCCGGCACCGACGCGTAGGCGACGAAGATCGGGTAGGGATAGGTGCCGAGCTCGATCGGCTTTTCGGGCGAGATGCCGGCGCCGCAGGTCGCGCGATGTGGGAAGAAGAACGAGCCGACCTTCTGCACCCGTTCCCATCCGGCCTTGTCGTCAGGCGGAAGCGGCGGCCAGATCAGTCCGCGCGGCGAGGTCTCGGCTTCCTTCGCGGGTCCGGTGATGGTGGTGCCGAAGGCAGCGTCGGCGTCGTTGTTGATCAGGCCCTTCCACATCGCGCCGTAGCTTGCGAATTCGACGGCCTTGACGTCGGTCTGCTTGAGGCCGCCGAAGGCGAGAATGGCAAGCGAGTTCTGGTTCAGCGCGGGCGAGCCGACCACGAAGCCGACGCGCTTGCCCTTGAGATCCTTGATGTCCTTGACGCCGATATCGGCGGCCACGCCGAGCGAGCCGGCATTGCAGTCGACCGTGGACAACAGGAGTTGCAGCGGCTGCGGTCCCCATTCCTTGGCGCCGAACTCGAACACGCCTTCCTGCGCGAAATAGGTGCCCGATCCCATCGCCGACATCAGCGCGCGCTTGGCGCGCAAGGGCGCCAGCCGCGCCACGTCGTTGCCTGCCGGTAGCACGCGGAGGTCGGTGCCGTACTTGTCCTTCATCATCTTGCCGACGCCGACCGCGATGTTGAATCCCGCGGTTCCCGTGTCGTAGGCGGTCACGCCCATCGTCGGCGGCAGCTTGATGTCTTCGGCGAGTGAAGGTCCGGACGCGAGTAAGGTGACGCCGAGCGCGAGCAGACGACGGATCATGATTCCTCCCTGATGTTTCGCTACGCGAAACTTGTTGTTTGCGAGGATCATTGCATCGCATTGCGATGATGGCAACGGCGCTCCGTTGGCGCGGCATGCCACCATCGTCGCATCACCGGACAGATTGTCGCGGAGCGAACTTTGAATGTGTGTGCGTCAGGTCTCGACGATGGCGACCGCCTGTCCTTCGGCGATCACGTCGTCGATGCTGACGAGGATCGACTTGACCGTGCCCGCGGCGGTCGACGTTACCGGAATCTCCATCTTCATCGCTTCGACCAGCGCGACCTCGTCGCCGTCGGCGATGCTGGCACCGGCCGCCACTGGTATAGCGCATACACGGCCGGCCACTTCGGTGATGATCTTGATATCTGGCATTCCACGCTCCCCATCCGTTTCGCGAAACGCATAGCGCTCTGCGAACGGCTTTTGTTGTGGCGGCACATTGCCTGAGGTAGCTTGATCTGCAAGTGGAATTTTATTCCGTGTGGCGGAATGGAGCCAATAACAAATGGGAAGACGCTCGGAGCGGCTTAGCCGGCAAGGAATGCTCGCCAGCGATCTCGCAGGCGAGGGCGACGTGATCCAGGTCGTGTCGCGCGCGTTTGATGTCCTGCGATGTTTTGAGGGACATGAGGCGCGGCTCGGCAATCTCGAAATATCGAATCGTTGCGGCCTGCCGCGATCGACAGTGTCGCGGCTCACGCACACGCTGACGCGGATGGGCCAGCTCGTCTATCTGCCGCGCGACCAGAAATATCGGATAGGTCCGAGCGCGGTGGCGATGAGCACCGCGATGATGAAGGGCCTGCAGCTCCGCAACCTGATCCGTCAGCGTCTGCAGGACGTCGCCGATCAATTGCCCGGCACGGTCGGCTTCGTCATCCCCGATCGCTTCCAGCTCGTGTATCTCGAATACGCGCGCTCGGCGAACGCGCTCGGCCTGCATGAGGTCACCGGCAGCCGGATCTCGATGGCGACCACCGCCGCGGGCCATGCCTATACGGCCGCGCTCGAGCCCGAGGTCGGCAACCCCCTGATCGCGGAGATGGAGCGTGAGATTCCCGAAGGCGCGAAGCTGCTCAAGCCGCGCATCGAGGGCAATCGTCGCCACTTGCGCGAGCACGGCTATGTCGTCGCCTGCGGTCTCTGGAGTCCGCACATCAACGGCGTTGCAGTGCCGCTATGGTCGCCGCAATATCAGACCTATGTCGTCGCGACGATCGGCCTGTTGTCGGCGATGTATGACGAGAAGCGGCTGCACAAGGAAGTCGCGCCGCAGATGGTGCAGCTCGGTGCCGCACTCGCCAGCCTGCTCGAAGGCGCCGACAACAGCATCTTCAACAACCGGATCGAGAGAAAATCCATTCCGGCAGCCGTGAACCATAACAAGATCATAAAAGCGGAGGAAAGGAATGAACTGGAAGCCGGAACTCGACGAACTCGCCCGGCGCGAAGCGTTCGCGCGGGAGATGGGAGGCGTTGAGAAGGTCAAACGACAGCGCGATCAAGGCCGGCTTACCGTTCGCGAGCGCATCGACAAGATTGTTGATCAGAAATCCTTCCACGAGATCGGCGCCATTTCCGGGATCGCCGAATATGACGAGAACAACGAGCTCAAGCAGCTAGCGCCGGCGAACTGCGTCTTCGGCCGCGCCAAGGTGGACGGCCGTCCGGTGGTCGTGGTCGGCGACGACTTCACCGTGCGCGGCGGCTCGGCCGATGCATCGATTTCCGCCAAGCCGCTGATGGCGGAGGAGATGGCGCATGATTTCCGGTTACCGATCATCCGCATGATCGAAGGTTCCGGCGGCGGCGGCTCGGTGAAGACGATCGAGACGCGCGGCGCCGCCAACCTGCCGGGTGGCGTCGGCGGCACGCGCTGGTGCTGGTACACGACGGCCAACCTCGCGCGCGTGCCGGTCGTCGGTCTCGGGCTCGGCTCGGTCGCGGGTCTTGGCGCGGCGCGCCTGGCGGCGACGCATTATTCGGTGATGACGAAGAGCTCCGCGATGTTCGTCGCGGGCCCGCCGGTGGTGAAACGGCTCGGACAGGATCTGACCAAGCAGGAGCTTGGCGGCGCCGACATCCAGACCCGCGCCGGCGCGATCGACCAGGCGGTCGACACCGAGGAGGAGGCGTTCGAGTATGCGAGGCGCTTCCTCTCCTATCTGCCGCAATCGGTGTTCGAGCTGCCGCCGACCGTTCCCTGCAGCGACGATCCCGAGCGAGCCGAGGAATCGCTGATGAAGGCGGTGCCGCGCAACCGCCGGCAGGTCTACAAGATGCGCCCGATCATCGAGGCGGTCGTCGACAAGGGCTCGTTCTTCGAGGTGAGTGCCAATTTCGGCAAGCCGATCATCGTCGGTCTGGCGCGCCTTGAGGGCAGGGCGGTGCTGCTGCTGGCGAGCGATCCCTTCCACTATGGCGGCTCGTGGACCGCGGAAGCCTGCCAGAAGGTGGTCCGCTGGGTCGACTTTGCCGAGACCTTCCATCTGCCGGTGGTCTACCTCATGGACTGCCCCGGCTTCATGATCGGCCTGGAGGCGGAGAAGAGCGCGACCATCCGCCATGGCGTGCGCGCGATGGCGGCGGTCAACCAGAGCACCGTGCCCTGGTGCACGATCATCGTACGCAACGCCTTCGGCGTCGCCGGCGTGGTGCACCAGCCGGCCAACCGTTTCTCGATGCGCTACGCCTGGCCGTCGGCCTATTGGGGCTCGCTGCCGCTGGAGGGCGGCATCGAGGCGGCCTATCGCGCCGACATCGAGGCCGCGCCCGATCCGGCGGCGAAGCTGAAGGAGATCGAGGACCGCCTCAACAAGCTGCGCTCGCCATTCCGCTCGGCCGAGAAGTTCTGGGTCGAGGAGGTGATCGACCCCCGCAGGACACGCTCGCTGCTCTGCGAATTCGCGCGCTTGGCCGAGCCGATCCGTAACGTCGGTCCGCCAAGTAACATGTCGACAAGGCCGTAACTGCCGCTCCGTTTTACACCAGTCTCGTCCCGGCCTTGAGCCGGGACCCATATGTGGACGGCCCCCGTGGCACAAGAGCTTTTGAGGTGATCGGATCGCTTGCATCCATA
>NZ_JAQMIL010000064.1:0-56757 GCF_029990105.1 Bradyrhizobium sp. Arg237L
ACCCCCGTGCTTTTTGTTGCACGGGACCCATGGGTGCAACCGGCACCCGGCTTTCCCTGCGCCCTCTGTTCGATGAGAGGGTGAAACGAGACGCAAAGCTCGGGCGTAACGTGCCGCGAGAACGCGGACTCACGTCCTCTCCTTAAACTCCACCGTCATGCCCCGCGCAGGCGGGGCATCCAGTATCCGGCAGCCTCTCGGCTCAAGCACTGGTGCCTCTGGAATACTGGATCGTCCGCCTTCGCGGACGATGACAGCGGAGAAGCTGTTTGAAATTCAAATCAGACCTACACTGCGGGTGCGGCTATGCATCTTCGGCAGAACCGCCGGCGCGGGGTCGTTCCGGCACAGGCAGCCGCGCTGGCCTGTTTTCCTAACTCTGACAGGCAGTTGTGCGAGCGCATAAGACTACCCTGCAGAGCGATATGCGTTTTGTGCCAAGTATTCGCGCAGTTGCCCACAGGTAATACTGGCCCTACAATACAACCGAGATTTCGGGGCGCCTCGGATCTCGAATCGACTTGATGGCGTTGCCTGCTCTTCTTTTGCGACCGAAATCGCTCTTCCCGATTCCCTGTGTCTCCTTGCTGTAAGCCTAGTTGACCCGAGTGATTAGTAGTTCTGTTTTCGGGGGAGAACAGAAATGGCGTGGAGTAGAGTTTTTGATTTATCTGATCCGTCGCAGTGCAAGGCAGTTATTTGGTCCGCGGATATCGAACTTTTTCCGACGGCGAAAGGAAGCTTTCATGCCGAAATTGCGCAGATCGGCATAAACAGGCTTCTGGTGCAACGATATCGAGTGTCGCTGCCACAGGTTAACACCGTCGCGGTCAGGCCAGGCCGCAGATCAATTGGCTTTCTTGCCGAGCCCAATGGAACAGCCTTCCTGCACTGTGGCTTGGAGGTCTTGGCCAGCGATATCGTCGTGAACAGGTCCGACGTCGTACATCAACGATCTGGCGCAAACCTCCACTATGGCACGATCTCTCTTGCGGCTGATGACTTTGATGCTGCTGCCGAGGCAGTACTCGGCCGCGAGTTTGTCGAAATGCCGCAGAAACGAGTTATCCGCCCGCATTCTGCGGCGATGCTCCGACTGCTGAAACTGCACAAGAGCGTTGGGCTGCTCGCTCATGACATGCCGGATGTTCTCGAAATCCCGGAAGTGGGGCGGGCACTGGAAAATGAGCTCACTTATGTGATGGTGAGGTGCGTTGCCGAAGGTGCCGCTGCAGAGTCGAGAACTGGTAGCCGTCGCCACGACGCCATCGTCGCGCGTTTTGAGGAATTCCTGGAGGCCAACCCCGACCGGCCGCTTTATCTTGCGGAAATCTGCGCGGGGATTGGCGTCGCGGAGCGCACGCTCCGCGCCTCCTGCGAAGAGCATTTGGGAATGGGGCCGATCCGTTATCTCACCCTGCGCCGAATGCACCTCGTACACCGCGCGCTCCTGGGCTCGGACCATTCAAAGAGAACCGTCACCCAGATTGTCACCGACCACGGTTTTTGGGAACTTGGCCGCTTTTCGGTTGCCTACCGCACACTGTTTGGCGAGGCGCCGTCGCGTACCTTGCGGCGATCGGTCGAGCTGCCCGAAACGCGTCCCAATCGCCCAACATCGCTTGCGGCCACAAACTTGCGGGCAGCTTGAGCCAGACAGGGACTTATTACAATGTCGTGGGCAAGAGTTCTTAGATTTACCGACCCGTTTCCCTGTCAGGCGGCCGTTCAAGCTACTGATGTTGAGATACTCCCTACAACGAAGGGAGATTTTTGGGCCGAGATTACACAGATCGGCATGACCAAACTTTGGATGCAGCGTTTCACTGTATCTTTGCCGCAAATCAGCAACGTTGCGTGCAAACCCGACCGGCGATCGATCCTCTTTCTCACCGAATCCAATTCGTCCCCACTACAGCACTGTGGCCAGGAAGTCTTGCCTGGTGACATCATCATTAACAGAACTGACGTTGCACATCATCGATCCGGCCATGATTATCATTTAGGGGCGATGTCCCTCCCGACCGATGAATTCGACGCCGCTGTCGAAGCGACAGCCGGCCGTGGTTTCAGCAAGCGGCTGGATGAGCGTAGCGTTCACCCGAATCCTGCGTTGATGTCGCGGCTGATGAAGCTGCACAAAGTGGTCGGACAACTCGCCCATGAAACTCCCCATGTGCTCGCAATACCGGAAGTGCTTCGTGCCCTCGAAAGCGAACTGGTGCATGTCATGGTCCGGTGCCTCGCGGAAGGCGTCGTGCTGGAAACGACCATGGGCGGCCGTCGCCATGACGCGATCGTCGCGCGGTTCGAGGCGTTTTTGGAGGCCAATCCCGACCGCCCACTTTATCTCATGGAGATCTGCGCGGCGATTGGTGTCGCCGAACGCACCCTTCGCGCCTCCTGTGAGGAACATTTGGGCATGGGACCGATCCGTTATCTCACCTTGCGCCGAATGCATCTCGTGCGGCAGGCGCTCTTGAGGTCGGACCCATCAACGGCAACTGTGACGCAAATCGTCACCGACCACGGCTTTTGGGAACTGGGGCGCTTTTCAGTTGCCTACCGAATGTTTTTCGGAGAATCGCCATCGTGCACCTTGCGGCGCCCGCCGGCGGACCCGAGGGTTCGTCTCGACCGCCCATCAACCATTGCTTTTGCCGGGCCCGGCCTCGCCTGAACCGGATGCGCGTGATCGCAAACGCGCGGTCGCCTGCGAGAAAACCGTGACGCTACGCGCGGTCTTTCCACTGAGGGGACACCCATGGTCGCAGCACCTGCTCGAGACTATCGGCCGGCTTGCCGGATTTGCATATTCTTCACATTCCACCCCCAAGATCGACCTTCCGAACCCGCATAGCCGACAGCGGCCGACTGCTTGATGCTGCCTCCGTCGATGAGACCGGACCGTCCACCGGTCCGATGGGACGGCGCAAATGGCAGAAGGCGCAACACTCACGTTTGGCGACGCCGACGGCTATGCCGCAGGATTCGGCGATGCACGTATCAATCTGACGATAACGGGTGCCGGCGATTTCGAGGCACGGCTAACACGGTTGAGATTGAACCATCTGGAATTGTGTCGGTGCCGCGAAATCCTTCCGCGCATCGCATATATTTCGCTGCCCCCCGAACGGATATTCCTTTCTTTTCCGGTCGGTACCGCGTCCCTCGTGTCCGATGGGCTTGTCTTGCGGAACGGCGACATGGTTTTGCACGGTCGTGGCGAGAGCACCCATCAGCGCTCCCACGGCGCATCCCAATGGGGCTTGATAGCCTTATCGCCGGACCAATTAAGGACTTGCAGCAAGGCCTTGACTGGACGGGAAATCGCGCCGCCGCCCGTGAGCAGACTGCTCCACCCTGCCCGCGCGGATATATCAAGATTTCGTCTTCTCTTCAGAGAAGCTTGCTACCTTGCAGAGGCTGGACGGAAACTGATCGAGCGTCCCGAGGTAGCAAGAGCGCTGGAGCAGGAATTGCTTCACGCGATCATCAATTGTCTGACCGCCGACGACATCGACAACAACAACTCCAAGGCAAGACACCATCACACCGCCGTCATGCATCGTTTCGAAGATGGCCTAAGCAAACGTATCGATCAAAGACTCAAAATGCCCGCGCTTTGTGCCGAGATCGGCGTACCGGAGCGCAGCCTGCGGATGTGTTGCGCGAAGTTCCTCGGCGTAAGCCCCGCACGATATCTCTTGTTGCGACGATTGAATCAGGCTCGTTCGGCACTGCGACGTGCCGATCCTTTGATGGCCACCGTCGCGGAGGTCGCGCGAAATCATCAATTCCTGGAGCTTGGGCGCTTTGCGGTGACGTATCGCACCACCTTCGGCGAATCGCCTTCCGTCACGCTGCAACGCGATCCGTAATCCGCCGAAAGCGCATAGTCAGCCCTGCGAAGCCGACACTAGCTTCAGCCTCGTATACGACCAAGCTTAATCTGCCGAATGTGCATAGCGCATTCAGGGCGCTTCGCCCAATTTGCCGTCGCAAAGCGTCCGACCGATTGCCGGTTGCGATCTCGCATGAATCGGCAAAGCCAAGTTGGTCGGCGGGTGGAGGTGGGCGAAGGCTGCGGCCCGGGCTTTCGGCAGCCGCCAATTAGGAAGCAACCATGAGCATGTTCCGACCAATTTCGGGCGCTCTTGTCTTGGCGTGCGCCGCCATGACAATGGCAAGCATTCCTGCCTCCGCCCAGCAGGGACAAAAACCCAACATCCTATTCATCATGGGCGACGACATCGGATGGATGCAGCCAAGCATCTATCACCGCGGCCTGATGGTCGGCGAAACGCCGAGTATCGACCGCATCGGCAACGAGGGTGCCATCTTCATGGACTACGTCGCGATGCAGAGCTGCACCTCCGGCCGCAATGCGTTCTTCACCGGCATGTATCCGCTGCGCACCGGCATGATCCCGCCACAGCTCCCGGGGAGCCCGTCCTACCTGCGGCCCGGCACGCCGGCCCTCGCCCAGTTCCTGTTCGATCTCGGCTACACCACCGGCGAATTCGGCAAGAACCATCTCGGCGACCACACCGATGCCCTGCCGACGGCACACGGCTTCCAGGAATACTGGGGCTATCTCTACCATCTCGACGCGATGCAGCAGGTCAGCTTCCCTGACATCAACAAGACGCCGCTGCAGCAGACCGTGGCGCCACCCTGCAAGAATACGCCGATCCCGGGCGTGCCCGAAGTGCCCGGCGCGGTGGACCCCAAGACCACGCTGTGCCTTACGCCCCCGCGCAACATCCTGTCGTGCAAGTCCTCAGACGGCACGAGCAAGAATCAGATGTGCAGCGACGAAGGGCCGTTGACCCTGGATCGCTCGCGGACCGTGGACGAGGAGATTTCAGAGAAGGTCGTCGATTTCCTCGATCGCAATGACCCGAAGAAGACCGGCAAGCCATTCTTTGTCTGGTACAACCCGGCGCGCATGCACGTCGTCACCGTGCTGCCGCCGAAATACGAGGCCATGGTCGGCGAGCGCGGCGGCAAGGACTGGGGACTCAACGAAGCCGGCATGAAGCAGATGGACGACAATATCGGCGTCGTCCTCAAGAAGCTCGACGACATGGGTCAGGCCAACAATACGATCGTTGTATTCACGACCGATAATGGTGCTGAGGCGATCTCCTTCCCGGACGGCGGCGTGACCCCGTTTAAGGGCCAGAAGGGCGAGGCCTGGGAAGGCGGCTATCGCGCACCTATGGTGATCAAATGGCCCGGTGTCATCAAGCCAGGCACGGTCAAGAACCAACTGTTCGCCGCGCTCGACTGGGTTCCCACGTTGGTCGACGTCGCCGGCGGACCCAAGGGCGACGAACTGAAGCAGCAGATCGAGGCAGGGCGGTACCCCGGCATCGTCAAGACGACGCTCGATGGCGTCGACCAGCGCGAGTACCTCGAAGGCAAGTCCGACAAGTCGGCGCGGGACTACTTCTTCTACTTCTCGGGCGCAACGCCGTCGGCGGTGCGCTACAAGAATTGGAAGATGTACTACACCATGTCGCAGCCCGGGCCGGCCGGCTGGATCATGCCGCTCATCCCCTTCCACTTCACTTTGGTCCAGAACATCAAGCGTGATCCCTTCGAGCAGGCTGTCGGCGTTGACCAGAAGACGGCCATGAGCACGGGCGGCGTGCTCGGCGCCCCGGCGACCGCCTTCCAATACGACTGGAACATGCTGCCGATCGGTCAGCGGTTGTGGCTGGAGCACCTGTCCAGCTACGAGAAGTTCCCGCCGCTGCAGGCCCCGGAGAGCTACAACCTCAGCCAGATCCTTGAGGAGGTCAAGAAGGCCAACTCCCGCGCCGCGAGCGACTAGCCGCGTGAAGCGAGCATGACCTGAATATGTGGACGCCCCACAGGGCGTCCGCCCACCACAGGCGAAGCGATGAACGCGCTTCCCATGCAACCCCTCCGAGAGAACGTCAACCGATCCATGCGTTTGGGCAGCAACAGCCAAGGAGTTGCTCATGACCATGAAGAATACCACGAGTCCAATCGATCACGCCTTCCTGCTTGTGCCGGCGCAAGCGATCGTGGCCCAGAACATCGCAAGCTTCCGCGAATTCCCGCCGCGCCAACGGCCCGGCAGCTTCTCGGTCGAACAGGCAATGGAGAAGCTACGGCTCTCCCACCCTCGACGAACTAGGAGGTGATCATGCCGTCTCTGTTGCACTGTCAGACGAACCGCCGCGTTCTGATTTCGATCTTGACGCTGTTGCCTGCCTTGTCCAGTCCGCTTCTGACGGTCCCGGTATTGGCACAAACAACGTCTCAGAATCCGTTGCCTTCATGGAACGATGGGGCCGCGAAACAGGCGATCCTCGACTTCGTGCGCGTCACAACCGACACTGCGAGCCCCAACCACGTGCCAACAGAGGATCGGATTGCCGTCTTTGATCAGGACGGCACGCTCTGGGTCGAGCATCCGATGTACACGCAAGTGGTCTACTGTCTGGAGCGTGTCCCGGCAGTGGTCGAAAAAAAGCCGGAGCTCAAGGACGTCGCGCCATTCAAGACCGTGCTTTCGGGCGACCGGGAGGCGATCGCCAGGCTTTCCTTGAGGGACCTCGAGGAAATCCTCGCCGCAACGCTGACCGGCATGTCGGTGGAGGAGTTCAACGCCGAAGCCAAGAAGTGGATTGGAATCGCGCGGCATCCGCGCTGGAAGCGCCCCTATACCGAGCTCGTTTATCAGCCAATGCTCGAAGTCCTGCGATTCCTGCGCGACAACGGCTTCAAGACCTTTATCGTGACCGGTGGAGGGCAAGACTTCGTGCGTGTATACGCCCAACAGGTCTATGGCATCCCGCCTGAGCAGGTGGTCGGTACCGCGGGCGGAACGAAATATGGCTACGGCAAGGACGGCAAACCGTTCCTGACCAAGGAACCGAAGCTCATCCTGAACGACGACAACGCGGGCAAGCCAGAAGGGATTCACCTCATGATCGGGCGCCGGCCGTATGCGGCGTTCGGCAACTCGACGGGCGATCGCGAGATGCTGGAGTGGACCGGTGCAGGTACCGGTGCACGGCTGAAGATGCTGGTGCTGCATGACGATGCCGCCCGCGAATACGCCTACGGCCCGGCGCAAGGTCTGCCGGACACCAAGGTCGGCCCTTTCACTCCCGCGCTTTATGACGAGGCCAAGAAGGACGGCTGGACAGTGATCAGCATGAAAAACGATTGGAAGCGAGTGTTTCCGTTCGAGCACTAGCGCCGATTCTGAAGGGAGCGCGGCAGGCGATGAACCGGCTCAGCCGGCAACGCCGCGACAAACATTTTGCCGAATCTGCATAGCGTGGGACAGCATCAGAGGATTTGCTGGAATTCGCCCTTAGCCTGCAGCGGATAGCAATTCGTGGCGCGCAGCGACAACAGAGCAGATAAGAACCAGAGGCCACCGACGCGCGCCGCCACGTTGATGGCGATGGCAGTCCTCGCATTGGGTGGCGCTGCACTCCTGTTTGCCATCAACGGCGGCGTCATCCTGCCTGCAACTTTTCGTTCAAGCGAGGCGGCTCCTGCTGCCGTCTTTGTCGGCAGTGAAGCCTGCGCCGGGTGCCACCAGGCCGAAGCCGCGCTGTGGAAGGAGTCCCAGCACAAGCATGCCATGCAGCACGCCACCGTCGCTTCCGTGTTTGGGAATTTCGATGATGCCAGTTTCGATTATTTCGGCGTCCATTCGCGGTTCTTCAAAAAGGACAACAAATTCTTCGTCGAGACCGATGGTCCTGACGGCAAGCTTGCGAGCTTCGATGTCAAATACACCTTCGGCATTGATCCGCTCCAGCAATATCTGATCGAATTCCCGGATGGCCGCCTGCAGGCGCTCTCAATCGCCTGGGATAGCCGGCCGAAGGACAAGGGCGGGCAACGCTGGTTTCATCTCTACCCCAATGAGGAGATCAAGCACGACGACGTGCTGCACTGGACCAAGCTCAATCAGAACTGGAATTTCATGTGTGCGGAGTGCCATTCAACCGGCGTCCGGAAGAACTACGACGCGGCCGAAGATCGCTTCCGCACGACGTGGACGGAGATCAGCGTCGGCTGCGAGGCATGCCACAGCAAAGGCTCGCGGCACGTTGATTGGGCTCACAGCCAGCGGAGTTGGTTTGGGAAAGACGATGACCCGCGCAAAGGGTTAGCCGTCTTGCTGAACGAGCGAGATGGCATTACCTGGCACCCCGATCCGAAGACCGGCAACCCGCAACGCAGCATCGCCCCTGCGGTGACACGCAGGGAGGTCGAGACCTGCGGATTGTGCCACGCCCGACGCGGTGAATTTTCGGAAGATTGGGTACCAGGACAACCATTGTCCGACACGCATGCCGTTTCCCTCCTTGCTGCTGGCCTGTATCACGCGGACGGGCAGATGCTCGATGAGGTGTACAATTACGGCCCGTTCAAGCAGAGCAAGATGTTCGCAGCCGGCGTGACCTGCAGCGATTGCCATGAACCGCATGCAGCCAAGCTCCGCGCTCCAGGCGATGGCGTTTGCCTGCAATGCCATGCCGCCGACAAATATGAAGTTGCCTCACATCATCGCCACGAAGGCGTTACGCTGGCCGTGGCTTGCGCGTCATGCCACATGCCCGTCAGCACCTACATGGTGGTCGACAAGCGGCACGACCACAGCCTTCGAATTCCGAGGCCAGATCTCTCCGTGAAGCTCGGCACCCCCAACGCCTGCAACAACTGTCATGGCGACAAATCCGCACAATGGGCGGCCGACGCCATCGAGCGCTGGCACGGGCCGGTCCGAAAAGGCTTTCAGAATTACGCCGAGGCCTTCCAGGCGTCTTGGACCGACCGCGCCGACGCTGCCACGCTGCTGGCTGTGGTGGCGGCCAGTCCCACCGCGCCGTCCATCGCCCGTGCGAGCGCGCTTAGCGAACTTCACTCGCGGGTCTCGCCCGCCAATATCGAGCTCGCGCGCAAGGGGTTGGCCGATCCCGATCCAATGGTGCGGGTCGCAGCGCTTGACATGCTCGACGGCCTTCCGGGCGAGCGAATCTGGCCGCTGGTCTCGCCGCTTCTTGCCGATCCAAGCCGCGGCGTTCGCATCAGGGCGGTGTCGATCTTGGCCGCCGTCCCGACCGTAGCCCAGCCGCCGGCGGACCGTGCAGCCTTCGAGCGGGCCACTGCCGAGTTCATTGCGGCGCAACGTCTCAACGCGGACCGCCCCGAAGCCCGATCGACCCTCGGAAACTTCTATGCGCGGCGCGGACTGGCGGCCGATGCAGAGAGTGAATACAAGGCAGCCCTGCGACTCAGCCCACAATATGCGCCTGCGGCGATCAATCTGGCGGACCTATATCGGCAGCTTGGCCGGGATGGCGACGGAGAAAGTGTTCTGAGAACAGCGATCACGTCCTCACGCGAGGATGCCGGCTTGCATCACGCCCTCGGGCTCAACCTGACGCGGGAGAAACGGCCGAACGACGCGCTTGGCGAATTCCGCACAGCCAGCGAGCTCGAACCTGACCGGTCGCGCTACGCCTATGTCTACGCCGTGGCGCTACATTCGTCAGGCCGCATTGGTGAATCGATTGAGGTCTTGAAGGCGAACCTGGCCCGCCATCCGGACGATCGCGACTCGCTGTCTGCCCTCGTCTCGTTCAGCCGCGACTCCGGCAACATTGGTGCCGCCCTCGAATACGCCGAGCGTCTCTCTCGCCTTCTCCCGAATGACCGTGAATTAGCCCGCCTCACCGACGATCTTCGCGCACGTTTGAAGTGACTTGACAGTCTTTCCTGCCGATTTCGCATAGCGCTGCGGATTGCTTCTTTCAAAATCCTGCGCGCGTCTCGCCGGGCGCCAAAAGCTGCTCAGGTTGCGACGAGATTCTTCGTTGATCGACGCTACCTTAACACGTCAGCATGACTTACCTAGCGCCACATCTCGCAAGTGGGTCGCCTTGGGCTTGCTGACTCTCAAAGGTGATGCGCCCCGAGCACCGGTGCGTGTCTGCTTGTGATGCCTGCGGGACTCGCAATTCCATCCGCTTGAGGATTATTTCGCTCGGCCATATGATGGCAGCAGTGACCGGCCGCTGTCTAACCACGAAGCCGTCCTCGCCAACATCGAAACAAGTCTAGAGGCTACGCACGAACGATTGTTTGCGTTCTTGCGCATTCGCTCGATCTCGCAGAGTCCGAACGAGAATTACAAACTGGAGCGACGATAACAACGATCGGAATGGCTGGAAGAACCAGGTGGGCCAACGAACAAGGAAGTGAGCCATGTCCACGTCTGGGTGTGCCGCCCGTTTGAACAGAATGCGTCGCATGCGGCAGACCGGACTGATGGTTTTGGTCGCTCCAATGCTGCTTGCAGGTTGCGAACGTGAGCCAGAAACAGCGGCTCCAGCAATCCGTCCGGTTCGAACCGTAACCGTTGAAAAGAGCAAAGCTGGAACACTACTCACGTTTACCGGCAGGATTGAAGCCGAGGACGAGGTTTCGCTTTCGTTCCGCATTGGTGGCCGGCTTCTCGAGAACAACGGCAAGCTCGGAGATCGGGTGCAGCGCGGTCAGGTTGTTGCGCGCCTTGAATCGCAAAACGAGATGAACGGCCTGCGGCAGGCGCAGGCGGCCCTCGCAGCCGCCCAGGGGCAACTGGTTCAGGCCCGCAATCAATTCGAGCGTCAACAAACCCTCTTCGCGCAAGGCTGGACCACGAACGTCAACTTCGATCAGGCAAAACAAGGCCAACAAACCGCTCAATCGCAGGTCGATGCTGCCGAAGCCCAACTCAAGATCGCGCATGATCAGGTGAGCTTCACCGAACTCAAGGCTGACGCTCCGGGTGTTTTGACGGCAACAGGTCCCGCCGCGGGTGAGGTCGTCCAGCCCGGACAAAGCATCGTCAGGGTTGCCCGCAAGGATGGCCGTGATGCCGTTTTCGACATCCCCGCCCAGGTCATCCGAACAGCGCCGAGCGATCCTGAAATCAGCGTGAGTCTGACCGACGATCGCACGGTGACCGCGCAAGGCCGCATCCGCGAAGTCGCCCCGCAAGCCAATCCGGCAACACGAACCTTTGAAGTGAAGGTTGGCCTGACGGATCCCCCGCCGGCCATGCTTCTTGGCGCGACCGTGACCGGGCGCCTGCAAATGGAGGCCGTTCCAATCATTGAAATCCCCGCCACGGCGCTAACGAGAGTAAATCAACAGCCCGCCGTGTGGGTCGTCGATCCCTCCAAGAATACCGTATCATTGCGAAACATCGACGTGCTGCGCTTCAACCAGGCGCTGGTAGCAGTTTCCCAAGGAATCGACACCGGAGAAATCGTGGTCACGGCAGGCGTGCAAGCCCTGCACCCGGGCCAGAAGATTCGCATACTCGGGTCGGGGTCGTCATGAGATTCAATCTTTCCGAATGGGCGCTGAATCACCGCTCGTTCGTCGCTTATCTCATGATCATCGCTGTCGTTGCCGGCGTTCTATCCTATTTCCGTCTTGGGCGCAGCGAGGATCCTACCTTCATCATCAAGACGATGGTTGTTCAGGCCGCGTGGCCTGGAGCAACCTTCGAGGATACTCTCAAGCAAGTAACCGAACGACTTGAGCGCAGGCTGCAGGAAACGCCGCATCTCGACTTCCTGCGCAGCTATACCAAAGCCGGCATCACGACGATCTTCGTCAACTTGAAGGGCAGCACAAACGCGAAAGAGGTGGCCGACACCTGGTATCAGGTTCGCAAGAACGTCGGTGATATCAGGCATACGCTGCCAGCAGGCATCGTTGGGCCCGGCTTCAACGACGATTTCGGCACTACGTTCGGGATCATCTACGGTTTTACGAGCGACGGGTTCACCCATCGCGAACTTCGCGATTACGTTGAAGACATCCGCTCGAAGCTGCTTCTTGTTCGTGACGTCTCGGAGATCGAACTGCTGGGTGCCCAGGACGAACGGATTTTCGTCGAGTTCTCGATAAAGGAACTCGCCGGCCTCGGCATCGACCGCTCGGCGCTCATCGCCGCCCTCCAGGCTCAAAACGTCGTACGTCCGGCCGGTACCATCCAGACCGGCGACGAGAGTCTGTCGCTGCAGGTTTCAGGTGCGTTTCGGACGGAGCAGGACGTCGCCAGCGTCAACTTCATCGCGGGCGGACGGACGCTCCGCCTGAGTGACATAGCGCAGGTGCGGCGCGGCTATTCCGACCCCCCGCAGCCCATGTTCCGCGTCAACGGCGAACCGGCGATCGGGCTTGCCATCGCCATGAGGGAGGGCGGAGATATTCTCGCCCTCGGCAGGAACATCAATCAGGCGATGGACCAGATCACGGCGGGCCTGCCGATAGGGATCCAGCCAATCCTCGTCGCCGATCAGGCCGTCACGGTCGATGGCGCGATCTCCGAGTTCATGACGTCGTTGTTGCAGGCGATTGCCATCATTCTCGTGATCAGCTTCATCAGTCTGGGCGTCCGCCCAGGGCTGATCATCGCGCTTTCGATTCCTTTGACGCTCGCCATCGTCTTTCCGATCATGCAGATGGCGGGCATTGACATGCAGAGGATATCGCTCGGCGCCCTCATCATCGCGCTGGCACTGCTCGTCGATGACGCGATGACCACCACCGACGCCACCCTCAACCGGCTAGCCGCGGGCGATGACAAGGTCGAAGCGGCGACATTCGCGTTCCGGACCTATGCATTCGCCATGCTCGCGGGAACGCTGGTAACCATCGCCGGATTTGTTCCCGTCGGCTTTGCCGCCAGCTCCGCGGGAGAGTACACGTTCTCGCTGTTTGCCGTCGTCAGCATCGCACTGCTCGTATCCTGGTTCGTGGCCGTCGTCTTCGCGCCACTGCTGGGCGTCGTCATTCTGAAACCGCCCCGGACCTCGCAAACCGCGAACCCCAGCAGAATCCTCTCTTGGTATCGAGGCTTTCTTACCGCCGCCATGCGGGCAAAATGGGTGACTATTCTTCTCACCGTGGCGCTCTTCGTTCTCTCCTATCTCGCCCTTCCGCTCATTCCCCGCCAATTCTTTCCGTCCTCCGATCGTCCGGAGCTTCTGGTCGATATCAGTCTGCCGCAAAATGCGTCGATCTATGCCAGCGAAGCGGCCGCGAAGCGCTTCGACGCGGCCCTGAAGGGCGATGCGGACGTAGCGCGCTGGAGTACCTATGTGGGACGTGGCGCCATTCGCTTCTATCTGCCGCTCAATGTCCAGTTGGCGAACGACTTTTTCACGCAAGTGGTGATCGTTGCGAAGGATGTCGCCGCGCGCGAGCGCCTTCGCGTCAAGCTTGAAAAATTCCTGGCCAATGAATTCCCGGGCGCGATTTCCCGGATCTCTCCGCTCGAACTCGGCCCGCCGGTCGGCTGGCCTGTGCAATATCGTGTAAGCGGCCCCGACATTGACCAGGTACGGGACATCTCGCTGAAGCTTGCCCAGATCGTCGCGACCAACCCGCAGGCCGAGCAGGTCAATTTCGACTGGATCGGGCCGGCGCGTCAGCTCCGCATCCGTGTCGACCAGGACGAGGCGCGATCGCTGGGTCTGAGCTCGCAAGCCGTGGCGAGCGTCCTGAACACCGTGATTTCAGGCACGCCTGTCACACAGGTTCGCGACGACATCTATCTCGTCGACGTTCTCGTGCGAGCGACCGACGAACAGCGCGTCTCGCTGGCGAACCTGAGCACCTTGCAAGTGCCGCTGCCTAACGGGCGAACAGTTCCGCTCAACCAGTTCGCTACATTCGAATACAAGCAGGAATATCCATTGGTCTGGCGGCGCGATCGCGTACCTACGCTCACGGTGCAGGCCGATGTGGCGCCCGGGGCGCTTCCGGAAACCGTGATCAATGCGCTTGCGCCGGCGGTCGATACGCTCGCAAAAAACCTTCCCCGCGCTTATCGCATCGTCATGGGCGGAACCGTTGAAGAAAGCAAGTATTCGCAAGCTTCCGTCATCGCTGTTGTTCCGGTCATGCTGCTGCTGATGTTCACGGTCCTTATGGCCGAGCTGCAAAGCTTTCAGCGGCTATTCCTGGTCCTCAGCGTCGCGCCTCTCGGCTTGATCGGCGTTGTCGCGGCGCTTCTCGTGTCGCGCAGGCCGCTCGGCTTCGTCGCCATTCTTGGCATTCTGGCTTTGATCGGCATGATTACCAAGAACGCCGTGATCCTGATTGGCCAAATCGAAGCCGAACGCGCACGGGGAGAGAACGTCTGGTCAGCCGCAATCAATGCCAGCAGCTCTCGCTTCCGCCCAATCATGTTGACCGCCGTATCGACCGTTCTCGGCATGATCCCGATCGCTCCAACGGTGTTCTGGGGACCAATGGCCTTCGCGATCATGGGAGGATTGCTGGTCGCGACGATACTTACGCTTATCTTCCTTCCTACCTTGTATGTAGCTTGGTTCAAGGGAACTGAAAAATCAGCCGATCCGCAGAAGCCGGCGGGGATCGGCATTCCGAGGATCAACTCATAACACTGGGTTGCTGACAGTCGGGGTTGCTGACAATGGCGCCAAATCAGCCCGCAGTGAAACGACCGAGCGGTTTCCTTTGGCTATCGGTGCTCCTCACATTTATCTGGTTCGCGGCGAACTCGTCCTTCGCCGTTAGCGCGCTCGCGACCGGCGCGCTGATTTCCGTCGTTCTGGCCTACATGTTCACGCGCAAACCGGGCGCGTGGCGAGACGTCCGCTTATCCCCAGGGCGCCTCTATCACTTCGTTCTCTACACGGGCGTCTTTCTGGTCGAGCTCGTCCGTGCGAACATCAACATGATGCGCTACGTTTATGCCCCACGCATCAATATCAACCCCGGCATCGTCAGGATCAGAACGAGACTCAAGACTCCGGTAGGACGTCTTGCGCTTGCCAACTCCATCGCACTGACGCCCGGATCACTCGTTATCGACATCGACGGCGAAAGCCTCTTCGTCCATTGGCTCGACGTCAAAACAACAGATCCGGACGAGGCGACCCGCGCCATTGCCGGTGCGTTCGAAGAACATCTGAGGAAGACCTTTGGCTGATGCAATCCTCACCGCCGCGGCGGTTCTGATCTTTCTCGGGGTCGCGTTCGGCGTGCTGCGTCTGGTTCTCGGACAGACCACGATAGACCGGGTTGCGGCGATCGATATGCTGACCGTCGTTTCGATTTCCCTCATTGCGCTTTACGCGCACGTGGCCGGCCGCTCCATCTATCTAGATGTCGCCCTGGTTTACGGTGTTCTGAGCTTTCTGGCCGTCCTGGCGATTGCACGCTATCTCGAGCGAGGTCTTTGACAGCATGCTTGATCTCTTCGTCTACCTGTTGTGCGGCAGCATTCTCGTGAGCGGTATTCTAGCCGTGTGCCTGGACAGCACCCTGGCGGCGGCGGTCAGCGGCGGACTGGCGAGCCTGTTCGCAGCGGTTTGCTACGTCCTGCTGGGCGCGCCGGATGTCGCGATGACGGAGGCGTCGATCGGGTCCGGCCTGTCGGTGCTCATTTTCCTCTATGCGATCCGCAGGACAACAGAGAGAGCACCATGATGGCTCTGATCGGAAGCGTCCTGGTCCTGCTCGGCGCAATCTTCCACTTTTCAGCAGGGCTCGGCATGTTGCGGATGCCCGATGTCTATACGCGCATGCAAGCGGGCACGAAAGCCTCCACGCTCGGCAACACCTTGGTGCTCGCGGGCCTGGCTATCTATCACCCGGGCTGGAGCCTCAAGCTTTTGATCATCGTCTACTTCGTGCTGATGACGAATCCCGTCTCCTCGCATGCGCTGGCTCGGGCCGCGCACAGCATCCGGATTCCGATGGCAGGTGATACAGGTATAGATGCGCTGCGTGACGCACGACAGAAAGCGGGAAGCGGCACATGATCCGGCGCCTCTCTATCATCGTCGCCATTGTCGCGTTCGGGCTGGTCTTTGCAAGTCTTGTCATCGGCCATACCGAACAGCAATCACTGCTGCCCCTGGCGGAAAGCTACATCAGGCTCGTGCCGCAGGAGTTGGGCGCGGCGAACGTCATCACCGGCATATTGCTGACCTACCGCGCGTTTGACACTCTCGGAGAGGTCGCCGTTTTATTCATGGTGGCGGCGGGCGTCGGCCTCGTGCTCGGTGGGGAACGCCCGCCGCGCAGCGGGCCCCTCGAGGATCGCTTTGAGGGAGCCCGGCCACCGTCGGAGATCGTGCAGACTGGCACCCAGATCCTCGTTCCGCTCATTTCCATCTTCGCAGCCTATATCATCATGAACGGGCACCTGACTGCAGGCGGCGGTTTTCAGGGCGGCGCCGTCATAGCTTCCGGCGTTCTGCTGATGCTGCTGACCTATCCGCAATACCAGCCCAATCCCGAATTCCTTGGCGTCACCGAGTCCGTGGCAGGCGCTTTGTTTGTGCTGACGGGCATCGCGGGACTAATCGCCGCGGGCGGGTTCCTGGACAACCGGATCCTCCCGCTTGGGCAGTTCGGCGCCTTCTTCAGCGCCGGTACCATTCCGATCCTGTCGGCGCTTCTGGGCATCAAGGTGGGCTGCGAGCTGAGCGTCATTCTCGAAAGGTTCCGGCCCTGACGCCTCATACGAAGGAAAACCGTCCGATGATCTCGAGCATCGTTCTGACAACGGGCCTTCTCCTGATCCTGATCGGACTTTGGGGCATGCTCACACACCGCAACATCCTGCGGATCGTCATCGGATTTTCCCTGATGGGAACCGGCGCCCACATCGTCATCGTTGCAATCGGCTATGTGGCGAATGGCACGGCGCCGATCATCGACCACGCGCTGAGTTTGTCGGAAGCGGCCTCACGCGCAGTCGATCCGATACCGTCTGCACTCGCCGTCACCGCCATCGTCATTGGTATGGCCGTGACGGCGGTTATGCTGGCCTATGCGATCCGGCTCTATGAGGCCAAAAGAACGCTGTCAATCGACGCCTTCACGGAGTCGAAATGGTAGAGAGCCTCCTCCACCCGCTCAACATTTTCATTGTGGGCCTGGGTGGCGGCTTCCTGATCCCACTCTTCTATCGTCTCGGCAAATCCTGGGTAGCCGCCGCCTTTGTCCTTGCGCTCGCGGCGATGACGCTGATCTCAGGCTACGCGCTGTTCGTCCTTCTGAACGGCGCCGCCCCCATTGAGATCCTGACCGGAGGCGCGAAGCCGCCTTATGCGATCAATCTGCGCATGGGGCTCGCCGAAAGCATCTTCGCCTTCGGCGTCAATCTCGTCGCGCTTTTCGGCGCCGCCTATGTCGTGCGCGAAGGGTACGGGACACTGCTGCTTTACCTGCTGCTGGTCATGGGCATCCAGGGCATGGTGATGACTCGCGACCTCTTCAATCTGTTCGTATTCCTGGAGATCGTCTCGATCGCAACCTATGCATTGCTCGGCCTGCGGGACGCGCCCGAGGCTTTGTCGGCGACGTTCAAGTTTCTCATGGCAACGGTCCTGGCCTCGACCTTCTTCCTGATCGGCACCTTGCTGCTCTATGCCGCCACTGGCATCCTGAACATCGACGAACTGATCGCAAGCCGCAGCTCGATCACAGGCCCGATCGGCTTCGCCGCACTCATCTTCCTGCTGGCGTGCCTGCTGCTGGAGCTGAAGCCCTTCCCCGCGAACGGCTGGGGCCTCGATGTCTATGAGACCGCGCGCAGCGACGTTGCCGCGATCATCTCGGGCGGTGTTTCGGCGGGCGTCTTTTTCGGCCTGCTCAAGTTGCTGCCGCTGTTCGAGGACCAGCTCGAACTCATCGCCGTCCTGGGGGCGATTACGTTCGTCTTCTCAAACCTCATCGGTCTCCAGCAGACGAAAGCGCAGCGCCTTCTCGGCTATTCTTCGATCGGCCAGATGGCGCTGCTGACGATCGCCGCGCCCCTGCTCTACCAACTCAAGGCCGGCGACGCGATGTTCTTGGTGGTGGGCGGGCTATTCATCAATCACCTGTTCGCCAAGGTCGGGCTTTTCTGGTTGGCCGGTTACGTGGGCAAGGAACGCCTGCAAGATTGGGCGGTCCTCGCCCGACGCCCGGGAACGATCCTGGTGTTCGGCATACTGATCGTCGCGATCTCAGGATTGCCGCCGTTCCCGGGATTCTGGGCGAAATGGCAGCTCATCATGACCTTGGCGGCCGGCGATCTCTACGTCTGGATCGCCATTGTCCTGGTCGGCTCGCTTCTGGAAGCGGCCTACATGTTCCGCTGGTTCAGCTTGGCTCTTCACTCTCCCGCCGAGATAGACGCAGAGCCGCAGGGCCAGAGTGATCTGTTTCCGATCTTCGGAATGGCTCTTCTTCTTGTCGCGAGCGGGTACCTCGCCGGCGAGCTTGCCGGCCTTGCCGCTCCGTGGGCGTACATGCCGCTTGCTGCAGGACTTGTATTGTACATGCTGGCTCGCCTGCCGAGCGGCATGCAATGTTTGATCGTGCTCGTTCTGGTGTCCGCTGGTGGCACCTGGCTCATTCTCAGCTTGTCCGGCATCAACTTTCTGTTCGCGATGCTCCTTCTCGTTGGCGGCCTTGTCGTGTCGATCGCCTGCCTCGCCCGCACGGATCCCCGTCCCGGCTTCTATCCGCTGCTTGCCGTCATGCTGCTGTCGTTGCCGGCGCTGCCGCGCGCCATGACCAGCCTCGAATTCATTTTCATCTGGGAACTGATCACGCTGTCCTCCTATTTCCTGATCCTGCGAAGGACCGAGGCCGCGTCACATGCACTACAATATCTGCTGTTCTCGCTGGCCGCGGCCTTCTTTCTGCTGTGCGCGTTCGCTGTACTACAGGCGCAGACCGACAGCGTATCGCTGTCGGCGCTGCGCGTCGCGGGTCCGGATAGCGCGCCGGTCTTTGTGCTGTTGGCCATCGGCCTGCTGATCAAGGCCGGCGCCGTCGGCGTCCACGTCTGGCTACCGGGCGCCTACGCGGAAGCCGATGACGACGTGTCCGCCCTGCTCTCGGCCGTCATCAGCAAGGTGTCAATCTTCGGGCTGCTGGTCGGGACCTATGTCGCGATCCGCTCCGAAGTGAGCTTGAATCTCGCACTTGTCATGGGCTGGATCGGCATGCTGACCACGCTGGCCGGCGCCATGCTTGCGGCGCGCCAGGACGACCTGAAGCGCATGCTGGCCTATTCCAGCATGAGCCAGCTTGGCTACATCGTGGCAGCGATCGCACTGATGAGCCATCTTGGCTGGGTGACGGCACTGTATCTCGTTGCCAACCATCTCCTGGTGAAAGGCATCCTGTTCCTCGTCGCTGCCGCGATCATCCTGCGAACGGGGAAGCGGCTGATTGTCGAACTCGGCGGACTTGCCGGTGTCATGCCCGTCACATTCACAACGGCTGCGATCGCGATTGTCGCGATGTCCGGTCTGCCGCCACTCGCCGGCTTCGGCGGCAAATGGCTGCTGCTGAGCGCAATGATTGAGAAGGGCTGGTACGGGCCGGCGCTGATGACTCTGCTGGCGACTTTTGTCGGCTTTGTGTACATGGCGCGCTTCATCCAGGCGATCTTTCTCGGCCCCCGCAAGGCTGTGCATGACGCCCTGACAGAGGCGCCGATCACCCTGCTGATACCGCAGATTCTGCTGGTCGCCGGCATTTTCCTGATGTCGTTTTTCCCGAAACTGCTGATCGCCCCGATCTCCGAAGCGATCGATCCGCAATTCGCATCGACGCTGGTGTGGCAAGGCATGTCGCTGGAGATGATTTACGGCTACTGGAATCCGGTGCCTGTCATGGCGTTTGCGGTGATCGTGTCTGCAATATTGCTCGGACTGTTCTGGTTGCTGCTACGAAGCGGCTGGTGGGCTGCCATTGCGCGCGTCGAAATCGGTGGCATGCGATCGAGCCTTTACCAAGGCCTCAAGACTGTCTTCACAATGCTGACGCCTCCATGGGCCCAGGGGCTCTGGGGCGGGCTGGCCACCGCCACCACGGCGTCTGCGGAACGGATCCGAATGCTCTACACGGGCAACGGCCAGACCTATAACCTCTACATTCTGTATTACTTTCTTGCTCTGTATATCGCTGGCGGCGGCCTTCGCCATTTGTGGCCGACGGATTAGCTAAGGCGACTCTTTCCGGCTCGCCCAGCGCCAATATCGCAAGAATAGGTGGTTGCGAGGCGCGCAGCACCCCGTTCCTGCGATTGATCGAAAGCAGGCCAGGCGAATACACGAGCACGCAGGAGATTGCCGGTTACGCCAAACATTGACTCGATCGCAACAGGCTCGTTTCCACGAAAGACTGGCTTGCGCTTCTCTCGCTGAGCCGCCCGACCCTCTGCATAATCTTGACTGGCATAACATCGATCCGCCGCCCGCTGAGCACGTTCGAGATCTGCCGCTCCGTCGCGCCGAGCAAGTTCCTGGAATGCGATCCGCGCTGCGGCCAGACTAAGCGGTGCACCAGACAACAAATCTCCTACCGCCGCGATACGCAATCGACGCCATTAATGCCTGCCGTCCAGTTAGGCCGATATCATTCTATTTCGAGTATCCGGCTCATCCCAGCGGCGCTCCGTTGCAACTGTAACAGAGAACGCGGCGTTAGTTGTTGGCGCGACAAATATGTCGCCACGGTGACAAAACGCTAAACGCCGAAATCGCATCGTAACAAAGCCTATGTACTGCCCTGCCCAATTGGAACAGCAGACGGGTAAGAGATGACACGAAGGCGATACGCACGACGTCCGCTGGTCGACCGGACCCATTACAGCGATCGCGAAGCCGGGGTGTGCTGTGGGCGTGACGCCCTGCGCCGTCCTCGCGCGCCAGAGCTCTACAGCCTGCCACGTCAGATTTCTCGTCTTGGAAACTAGGCAGTGGCTTTATTGTTGCGGCTGTTTGCCCTGGTGGCGTTTGCGCTTCTGCCTGGAATCGCAATCCAGTTGTACAATGAGTTTGACCTCCGTTTCTCGCACCAAATGGAAGTGCAAGAGCTGGCGCTTGGTCTTGCCAAGCTCGCCGCCGCCGAGCAGCAGCAGATCATCCAAGGAATTCGCCAGGCATTGATTGCGCTCTCGGAACTTCCGGCGGTAAAGGCGAAGGACGCCCGCGGATGCGAGGCTTACCTCTCCAGAATCAAGGAGCGCTATCCGGGATTCATTAATTTTATCGTGGTCGACATGAACGGCGATTCGTTCTGCGACTCGACCAGCGACTATAAGCCATCGACCGCCGCCGGGCGCGCCTACTTCGCCAACGTCCTGAAAACCGGCAAGTTTACGGTCGGAGAGTTCGCGCACGGCCGAGCGACCGGCCGCAACGTCCTCCACTTTGCGCTGCCATTCTACGACGACGATGGCCACATGGGCGGCGTCGTAATAGCCGCCCTCAGCCTCGATTGGCTGGCTCATTATCTCGCGCAGAAGGGCCCGCCCCCCGGCGCCGCCCTCGCCATTAGAGACCGCAACGGCACGTACCTCGCACGCTATCCTGGTAACGACCAGTTCGTCGGCCGGAGGATACCCGGTGACCATTACTTGCGCTCGGATCACTCGGGCACAACAACCGCGCGCGACATTGACGGCGTGGAGCGGATCGTAGGCTACACAGCGCTGCAAGCAGACGCCGGAGAGATTTTTGTCACCTTCGGCGTCGACAAGACGCTGGCCTTCAGTCAGATCCAACGTCGTACGCGGCTAGGCATCCTCCTGATTGTCCTGGGCACGTCGGTCGTATTGGCCTTGACCTGGTTTGGTGCCCGTCGGTTCATCCAGCATCCGCTGGGACAAATGGTTGATGCGGCCAACCAATGGCGACTTGGCGACTACGCGGGCCGAGTGCATATCCGGGACAAACGATCAGAGATTACCCGGGTCGCCGACGCATTCAACACCATGGCCGATGCGCTCGCGAACCGCGAACACGAGCTGCACGATGCCAAGGAGAAAGCCGAGCAGGCAGCGGCTCGGATCACGACGATATTCGAGAGCACGACCGACTGCGTCCTTATCGTCGATACGGAATGGTACATCACTTATCTGAACGAGAGGGCAAGGGCGCAGCTCGCTGTGGGATATGACCTCATCGGTATGAATCTGTGTGAGATCTTTCCGGATTGGACCGACAAGAACCTCTCGGCCCGAGCACATACGGCGATGTCGGAACAGAACTCCGCGTCTGTCGAAACGTTCTTTCGAGATGTCTGGTACGCGGTCAATGCATTCCCGTCCGGCGAAGGCATCGTCATCCTGTTTCGAGACATCACCGAACAGAAGCACGCCGTCGAGGCACGACGCTTGATGGAAGAACAACTCCATCAGAGCCAAAAGATGGAGGCTGTCGGCCAGCTCACGGGGGGCGTTGCCCACGACTTCAACAATTTGCTGATGGTGATTTCGGGCAATCTCGAACTTATCGAGAGCCGTACGGCAGACGACGAATGCGTCCGGAGACTCGCAGTAGCGGCGCGGAAAGCCGCCGACCGGGGTGCAAGCCTGACCGCGCAGCTTCTCGCCTTTTCCCGACGGCAGAAGCTGAACCCGAAGACCATCCACATAGACGCTCTCATTCGGGATTTTCAGGGACTAATCCTTCGCGCACTCGGAGACAGGTGCAAGATCAACCTTGTCGCAGATGATCAACTGTGGCCATGCCATCTTGACCCGGCACAACTGGAGACAGCGCTCCTCAACCTGGCCCTGAACGCGCGCGACGCCATGCCGGACGGCGGCAGACTGGAGATCGAGGCACGAAATATAACCCTCCACGAAGACGCCATTGCCGGTGTCGCGTCCGGATCGTACGTCAAGCTCTCCGTCACCGACACTGGCTGCGGCATACCGCAAGACACGCTGGATCGGGTGTTCGAACCGTTTTTCACCACGAAGGAGGTCGGCAAAGGAACCGGGCTCGGCCTCAGCATGGTTTATGGGTTCGTCCGGCAATCCGGCGGCCATATCGCCATCGAAAGCTCAGTCGGACTGGGAACCACGGTCAGTCTCTATCTGCCCAGATCCGGCCAAATGTCCGATCTGGGGAGGGATATCATCCAACTCCCGGACATGGCAGCAGGGTCAGGCAGGGTTCTCATGGTCGAAGATGATCACGATGTCATGGACGTCACGTCAGCAATACTGAGAGAGCTCGGCTATGAAGTCCTCTGTGCCCAGGATGGCGCCGAGGCCATCCGGATTCTGAGAGATAACGAGAGCCTCGATCTGCTATTCAGCGATATCATGATGCCAGGAGGCATCAGCGGTGTTGAACTGGCTCGCGAAGCGAAGCAGCTCTGCAGCGGCATCAAGATTTTGCTCACGTCAGGCAATGCGGCAGACGCGTTGTCGCGCCATGGGGCAGAGGGCGAGTTTCCCGTTCTCGGCAAGCCCTTCCGGCGCGCGGAGCTGGCGCAATATCTGCAGGTGGTTATGGGCACTGCCTGAAATCATCTCCGGCTGGGAACGTTTCAACGCAATGCACGGGAGTGAACTCCTAGAGCATTTTCGGTCCTGATTGAATCAGAACCGAAGCTCTAGATTCTTGTTTTGACGCGTTTTCTTCGCGCGAACCGGTGTCCACTTCGCTCGAAAACGCTCTAGCGGCGCCGCCTCACTCCCGCTCCGAATCCTTCCGCATCAACCTTGTCGTGTAGCTGTATCGATCGGCCGGGTGAATGCTGAGCGATACTTCAGCCATCTCGTTCGAGCTGAAAAGATATTGACGCCGGATCGCAAGCGCGTGCGCGCCCGGCGTGGCCTTCAAAGGCTCTGCCATGTCATGGGACACGCCGACCGCACGGATATCCTGACGAATTTCGCTGAATCGCCGGCCGGATATCTTTTCCACCAGCGTGCCGAAGATGTCGCGATGGCCATCCATCCTCGATCGAACCTCGCGTGCAAAAGCGTCGTCGATGTAGACATCTGTCCAGCAGATCGGGGTCTTCGTTGCATCGCCGGGGATCATGCGGAGGCTCGATATGCGCAGCCAGCGACGCCCGGGCCGGCATCCGAGATCCCGTGCCAGCGCATCATCGGCGACGACTTCGGCAACCCGCTGGACGTGACGTTCGGTTTCGACGCCGAACCGCTGCACGGCCTCTATGGATTCGAGCGCCTGGGTAAATCCGCCACCGCTGCGCTGCGGCGTCAGCGCTTCGACGCGGGTGCCTGCGTTCCTCTTGCGGCTGACGAGGCCTGACGCCTGAAGTTCGCGCATCGCGGCACGCACCGTCGAGCGACTCACGGCAAACTGTTCGGCCAGTTCGAACTCGTTGGGCAGAACCGAACCTATGGGATGTCGACCGCCGGCGATTGCCTCCGTGAGCAGGCGAGCAACGTAAGCGTACCGCGTTTCCACACCTGCCTCCGTTCTATCCGGTCAATGGAAGCCCAATGGGAGTGGGATTCGTCAAGAAAGGATGTTGACTCATCCTTTATGTCCGTACATATTAATATGTACGAACATAATATAACACAATGATCCAAGGGGGGTCGACGGATGGGCAGCACAGTTTTCGATTCGGCTTTGTTTCGCGACATGTTCGGGACTGCCGAAATGCGAGCGGTCTTCGCCGACGATGCGCTTATCGCGCGCTATACCGAAGCCGAAGTCGCACTTGCCCGTGCCCAAGCCCGATTGGGCGTGGTGCCTAAAGCCGCCGCCGACGCCATCGAGGCGGCTGCGCACTCCATCAAGATCGACGTCGAAAAGCTGCGCCACGAAACCGAGATCGTCGGCTACCCCATCCTTCCGCTTGTGCATCAGCTTTCGGAAGCTGCGGGTGAAGCTGGTCGTTACGTTCATTGGGGGGCGACGACCCAGGACATCATGGACACGGCCAACGTTCTGCAGATCCGGGCAGCGCTTCAAATCGTTGCGCGAGACCTGCGCGAGGTCCGTGACATCCTGGCGACGATGGCACGGAAATACCGCGACACGCCGATGGCCGGGCGAACCCATCTCCAGCAAGCGCTTCCAGTGACGTTCGGTTACAAGGCCGCGGTCTGGCTGTCCTCCATCGACCGGCATATCGAGCGTGTCGATCAGGCGCTGCCGCGCATCCTCCTTGGCGAATTCTCCGGGGCAGCCGGCACGCTCGCCTCTGTCGGCGCCGCCGGCCTCGAAATGCAGAAACTGTTCTGCGAAGAGCTGGGACTGCATCAGCCGTCGATCACATGGCACGTCGCCCGGGATGGCATCGCCGAGTCGGTGACTCTGCTGGGCCTTATCACCGGCACGTTGGGGAAGATCGCGACCGACGTGATGCTGATGTCGGCGTCGGAATTCGGCGAAGTCTCCGAGCCGTTCGTGCCTGGGCGTGGCGCCTCGTCGACGATGCCACAGAAGCGCAATCCCATCTCCAGCGAGCTGATGCTCGCGGCGGCGAAGGCCGTGCGGCAGCACGTCGCCGCGATGCTGGACGGCATGATCCACGATTTCGAGCGGGCGACCGGCCCCTGGCATCTCGAATGGGTGTCCCTGCCGGAAAGCTTCCTGCTGACGGCCTCGTCGCTGGCCAACGCCAGGTTCATGCTCGCCGGCCTCGTCGTCCATGAGCGGCGAATGCTGGACAATCTCGATCTCACCCAAGGCCTCATCGTTGCGGAGGCTGTGATGATGGCAGCCGCGCCAAAGCTCGGACGGCAAAAAGCGCACGACGTCGTCTATGACGCCTGCCGCAAGGCCATCGAAGGCGGCGGACAACTCGCCGACATTCTGGCGGACGTGCCGGAGATTGCCGAGGCCCTCGGTGGCAAGGATGCGATCCGGCGTCATTGCGATCCGGCGAACTATTTGGGCCTGTGCGGCCCGATGGTCGATCGCGTTTTGGAGATGTCAGGCGCGAATGCCGCTCGCGGCGGCTGACATCGCCGGCGCGCCGCAGCCGATCTCGCCAATGCGCCGCAGAGCGCCGCTTCAGCCCAACAGATGACCCAGGAGGACACCATGGCCGCCATGGCGACAACGCAGCGCGAGGACATCGCTCTCGAACAGACCGTCAAGCCAACGAAGAAAGCCCTGTGGAAGAACCTCGGTCTCCAGGTTGCCGTCAGCATGATTCTCGGAATCATCGTTGGTCTTGTGTGGCCCGAATTCGGCGCTTCTCTGAAGATTCTCGGTGATATCTTCCTGCGGCTGATCAAGACGGCGGTCGCGCCGCTGGTTTTTCTCACGGTCGTCGTCGGTGTCGTCGCGGCCGGAGACATCAAACGGGTAGGCAAGGTCGGGCTGATCGCCATGATCTACTTCGAGATCGTCTCGACGATTGCGCTGGCGCTTGGCCTGCTGTTCGGAAACCTCGTCGGGGTCGGCAAGAACCTCGATCATGTCACTGCGCCCGCGACAGCAGCCAAAGGCGCCGCAGCCGCGACGAAGGCCGCGGCAACCTCGCACACGACATTCGACCAGTTCCTGCTCAACGTCTTCCCGGACAATTTCGTCGGGGCCTTCGCGCGCGGCGAGTTGCTTCAGGTTCTCGTCATCGCCTTGATCTTCGGCTTCGGGCTGATGGCGCTCTCGCCGGAGAAGCGCGCACCCATCGAGAGCGGACTGAACACGATCTCGACCGCGTTCTTCGAGTTCATCCACATCATCATGGCCCTGGCGCCGATTGGAACGTTCGGCGCCGTCGCCTACGCCGTCGGCTCCAATGGAACGGCCGTCCTGGTTTCGCTCGCATACTTCGTGCTGACGTTCTACGCCTTGGTTATCCTGTTCATTGTGGTGGTCCTCGGCGCAGTCTGCGCCATGTTCAGCATCAATATCTTCCGGCTGCTGCGTTACATCCGCGACGAAATCATCATCATGCTGGGCACCGCCTCCTCGGAAAGCGTGTTGCCACGCCTGCTGGAGAAGCTGCCGGCGTATGGGGCCTCGAAGCAGACGGTCGGGCTCGTCCTGCCGACCGGATACGCCTTCAATCTCGACGGCACCTCCCTGTTCATGTCGATGGGCGTGATCTTTCTGGCCAATGCCTATGGCGTGCCGCTAAGCTGGGAGCAGGAAATCGGAATTCTCGCGATCATGCTTCTGACATCGAAGGGAGCGGCCACGGTCTCAGGTGGTTCCTTCGTCGTCTTCGCCGCGACCGTGACGGCATCCGGAATTCTGCCGGTCGACGGCCTCGCGCTGATCTTCGGCGTCTACCGCTTTCTCTCGATCGCGCTTGCGACGTGCAACGTCATCGGCAACACGGTGGCAACGGTGGTCGTCGCGAAGCTGGCCGGAGAGTTCGACGAGACCGCCTGGAAGCGCGTCGAAACTCCCTAGAGCGTGATGACTTTTCTTCGAATCGTCATCCCGCTCTAGCTTTTTGCTTGAGCATGATCTTTTTCGGAAAACCGGTCTCCACTTTTCCGGATCATGCTCTAGTTTCAACTTACTGCGGCGAAATTGATTGCCGGTTTCGATCTCCACGGGAGGACAGCCAACGTGGTCCAGTCACGCATCGAACATGACGCATTTGGCGCCATCGAAGTGCCAGCAGATCGCTATTGGGGCGCGCAGACGCAGCGCGCGCTCGGGGTATTTGAAGTCGGCGACGAGCGTTTTCCGGTGTGTCTGTGTCGCGCTTTCGCCCTGCAGAAGATCGCGGCGGCCCGTGCCAACGTTCGGCTTGGCGCGCTTGATCGGGCTATCGGCGGGCCGATCGAGCTGGCTGCCGTGGAATTGCGGGAGGGCCGCTTCGACGATCATTTTCCATTGACGATCTGGCAGACTGGTTCTGGCACGCAGACCAATATGAACGTCAACGAGGTCATTGCCAACCGCGCCAACGAAATGCTGGGTCAGCCACTCGGCGCGAAGGCACCGATCCATCCCAACGATCACGTCAATTGCTCGCAGTCGTCCAACGACAGCTTTCCGACGGTGATGCACATTGTCACCTCGCTGGAGATACGCGACCGCTTGCTGCCGGCTTTGAAAACGCTGCGCGACGAACTCGCGGCGAAGGCCGTATCCTTTTCCGACGTCGTGAAGATCGGACGCACGCATTTGATGGATGCGGTTCCCATGACGATGGGGCAAGCTTTTCAGGCCTTCTACACGCAGATCGATAATTGCATCGCTCGGATCGAAGACGCGTTGCCTCGCCTCCATGTCATCGTGCAGGGCGGGACCGCGGTCGGATCCGGCCTCAACGCGGCGGCCGGCTTCGATCTGGCGTTCTGCGATGAACTGAGCGCATTGAGCGGCCTGGCCTTCACGTCCAATCCGAGCAAGTTTGAGGGGATGGGCGCACACGACACCCTGGTTGAGGTTTCCGGGACGCTCAACACGCTTGCGGTCTGTCTTCTCAAAGTCGCAAACGACATCCGGTTTCTGGGTTCAGGCCCGCGCTGCGGCCTGGGTGAGCTCGTCATCCCGCATGACGGGCTGACCTCGTCCATCATGCCGGGCAAGCGGAACCCGACCATCGCCGAAGTAGTGACGCAGGCCGCATTTCAGGTGATCGGCAATCACGCGACCGTCACGGCAGCGGGCGCGTCTGGTAACTTCGAGCTCAACGTTGCCAAACCCGTGCTGATCTACAACATCCTGCAGTCGATCCGGATTCTCGCGGACAGCAGCCGAACCTTTGCGGTGCGTCTCATTCATGAGCTGGACATCGACCGGCAGCAGCTTGATTTGAACGTGTCGAACGCCCTTCTGCTCGCGACCGCTCTGAATCCGATCCTTGGTTACGACAAGGTCGCGAAGATCACCGCCAAGGCGTTGAGCGAGTCCACGACACCGCGCGAATCTGCGCTGGCACTCGGTTTTGTTAGCGCCGAGGACTATGATCGTCACGTCGATCCGTATGTCATGGCAGGGATCAGAAACCGAGACGATAGCAGCGATTCTAATTCCAATGCGAACGATGAGCGCGATTCTGTCCCGCAGGCGGGCGCATCCAGCTAACCATCGCGCCCGATTTTTTTTGTGAAGTTTGTGCTACGTCAGAATCACGACGCCGCCGGGCAGCGTCCGCACTTTCGCGCCCAGAACGCTTCGAACATAGGAAACCACCTCTTCGATACGCGCCAGTTCGATCCGAACCGTGACACGGCGGTGACCAAGATCGGTGTTCAGGAGAACGATCCTTCCGCGCCAATAGCGGTTGACCTCGTCGAGCACTTGCGCCAGCGGCTCATCGCGGAAGATCAACAATCCTCGTTTCCAGGCCGTAATCATCGCTGGATCAACGACAGCAACGGGGCTGACGAGCTGGGGGGAGTAGGCGAGTTGTTCGCCCGCGCGAAGCGTTGCGGTACGGCCACCGCATTCGACCTGCACGGAGCCGCTGAGACAAGTGACATGCACCGCGCCGGCATCATTGCGCAGATTAGCTTGCGCTCTTGCCGCAAACACGCGCCCGTCGGCGGCGATTGCGGTCAGGGACTTCGATGCGTTTTGTGCAGCAGCGATCGCCGCCTCGCCCGCAAGCAGCTCGATGCGCTCCTCCCCATCATCTGAAGGACGACGAACGATGCTGGTGCGTGTGTTCATTTCGATGGAGAGACCTTCGGCCAACGCAACTGCGCGATTTTCACCCGCGCCGGTGCGGTAATCGGCCATCAGATCAGGCAAAGACGGCCATAAGCCCAGCGGCGGCTGCAGAACGAACCCGGCGGCGACCGTGGCTGCTGCGGCCGCCGCGCCTCCAGTCAGGAAAGCCCGACGGCCGACGGGCCTGCCCTCTGCGCGAACCTGACCAGCGATCATCACGTGATCTGCCGCGGTCTTGGCTTCCCGCGCGGCAGTTCCCAGCGACTCCCAGATTCCCAGCGCCCGACGATAGGCATCCGCATGCGCCGCGCTCCGCGTCCGCCACGCCTCCAGGTCCCGCAGATCGGCGACGGTTGCATGCCCGGAGGTCGCATGCATGAGCCGCTCCAGCGCTTCGCCTTGAAGGATTTCAGATTGCGGTCGCATCATGGCTCAAAATCATGGGTTGAATGTTCTCTTCCTCATATATCGTTTCATCTCCCTTCACAGCTCACCGTCAGGGCGATTCACTTTTCCCAAGCCGTTCGACGCAATGGCTGACCGCCCGGCGTAGCTCCTTCTGCACCATTGTGCGAGAGATGTTGAATCGCTCGGCGATGACTTCATGGCTCAAACCATCAACGCGGGCTGCGATCAGGATGGCACGACGGCGGGGCGGCAACTCGGCCAAAGCTCTTTTCAAGGCCTCGACCTCGGAGCGCGCTTCGAGCTCCCGCGAGAGGTCCAACGCTTCATCCTGGGGCCGGATCGACGCCAGAACTTCGGCCTGCGAGGCACGTCGCCGCTCTTCGCGTCGCTTGTCCGTCGCAACGTTCAATGCGATCCTGAAAATATAGGATTCGGGCTGCTGGATCACCCCAATCGCGTCGCTGCGATGCAGACGCAAATACGTGTCGTGCAGCGCGTCGTCGGCAAGCTCCTTCGACCCAAGAGAGCGCGCCAGCCGGATTCTGATCTCGTCATAGCGAACGAAGAACGTTCGTCGCAGTGAAGCCCAAACCGTGTCCGACATCATCGCACCCGTTCTGCGTCGACGCGGTCGGGCATACATCCGGCAAGATCTTGAGGCGGGCTCGGTTCGATCGCGAGCGTGACAGGCTGCGGGATATCCACAAGCGGCGGTTGAAAGACGACGGTGCGGATTGCCTGCGCGATCGCACCGTCACGCTGCTGGTCTCCCGACGATCGGATCACCCGGAGCTCCGTGATCCGCCCTGAGGCGTCGATCCAATACTGCATCGCCAGCCGGTAAGTGCCCGGCCTCGTCGTGGCGCTCCGGCACAGCGCGCTCATGATGCCGGCCTGCATGAAGCCATAGTAAGAGACCGCAGCGCGCTTCGCCTGATGCAGATCAGCGTCTGTTGTATTGGACGGCGCAATCGTGATCGTGTCGGCCGCAATGATGTGAGCGGTCAGGTTTGAGCCTTCCAGCAGGAGACGAAGGGCGGTTTCACGAGCAAAGACACCGTTGACCGCCTTCGATTGACGGCCAGCGGTGAGAGCGGTTTCATAGAAGATCTGAAAGCCGCTTATGGCGCCGAAGGCGTCTAAAGCCTTGTCGATCGCTTGGGCAGGGATGTTGAATTCAATGCGGCGTTCTTGGGCAGCCGTCGTTTGCGCACAGAGCGAGAGGACGAACACCAGCGTACCGCACAACAAAAAGCGCCGGGACTGCGCGGATACCGGCACAATCCCAGTCAACACGATCCCCATTCACAGAACCTTCACACAAGACCGACATTAGGCAAGCTGTGTTACACTCAGATGTCAGGGCGCCGCGGCGGACACATCGTGAACGATGAACAGCCGGTCCATGTTTGGCTCGACGCGTCAAAGCGATCGATTGCATGAAATACATTTCGCCCACATTGCCAACACTTTCGATCGGGCGTCACCGAGAATATCGAGGCCGTCCTTGTCGCAAATCAAATCCGGGCATATTGATGATGGAGACCGCCCAGGACAGCCGGCAAACGATATTCCCGGCCGCTCGGCGCTACGAGGGACCAGGGCATCCTTGTTCAATGACAAGTGAGTGCGCCTGCCGGGTTTCCACCGCTGGCTGCCGATTCCCGCAGGCCGCACGCTCATTGCTTTGGTGATGCAAGCAGCTCAGGCGGGAAACGCGTCAAAACAAGAATCTAGAGCTTCGGTTCTGATTCAATCAGAACCGAATATGCTCTAGACGGGTCGGTGAGCGTCGAGACGGTTATGCTACCGCCTTTCCCCACGCTACCCGAAGCTGCGATACCTTATCTCCGCGGATTTGCCGATCAACGAGCGGAGTTCCGTCTCTCCTCGTCGGTGAGGGCCTGCGCCTGTTCGGGCGTCAGAGTGCCGTTGCCGACCACTTGAAACACGCTGTTGGTGTCGTAGCTCTGCCTGTTTTTGCGGCCTGGCTGCTCTTCGTTTTCAGGACTGCCGTCGCCGCCGCCGAAGCCGAGGAATTCGACCATGATGATCGAAGGCTGCTCGCCGCCGCGCGCTGCTGCTGGCAAGGTCGCCGTTTGCGCGGCGGAGCCGGCCACGTTGGAGGCTTCGGTCAGGCCGGCGATGTTCGGCGCCTGCACGGTCGGAAGCCCCGTCGCCGCCCCGGACACACTGATGTTGGCGGCATTGACGATGCGGAGCGCAGCGATGTTGAAGTCGCCGACCACCCGAATGCCTGCGTCGCCGGCATTGATCTCGCCGCGGAAGGCCAGCAGATCCATGCGGCTCTTCTTGCGCACCGGTGTGTCCTGCTGCGGGGCGCCCGATGTGCCGGCCGGCGGATTCCACGGAGGCTGCTGCGCCACCGCATCGCCGCTACCCTGCAGCGCATCCAGCACGCCGATGCCCGCGCCGGTCGAAAGGCCGAATGCGTCGACAGAGACGTGTGCGTCGTTGTCCATCGCGAACTTCAGCGGAATGTTGAAGACCGATGTCTTGGCGCCGGCGCCCGCGCTGATATTGCCGTTCGAGGTCCACATCGTCAGATCGCCGCCCTGCAACGTGAAGACGCGAGAGACGTAAAGGTCGATGCTGCCGTCAGCCATGATGCGGACGTCGCCGCCGCGCCGCGTGACCACGCCGCCCGATCCGAGATTCTTGGCGATCTCGCTGTCATAGCCCACGGCGACCTTGCCGTAGGGCGCCATGATGCTGATATCGCCGCCAGACTGGGTCTGCACCACGCCGCCACGCAGCGTTATATCACCCCCGACCCCAGCACTCATGGTGTCCGGCGATACCGGAAACAGGCGTTGGATCGCGGCATAACCGCGGGTGTACTGCTTGAAGCGAAGGCTGTCCGCGTTGTTGTAGTCGATGCCGGTCTCCTTGAGCTCGGTGAACAGCACCTTCTGCAGGAAGGCCTGCTGGGTGAGCCTGGGCAACGATGCGAACAGCACACGCTGCTCATCCGCCGGACGGTCGTCGTAACCGAGGCCCTTGAGGAACTCGGCCAGTTCCTTCTCGTAGGTCCGCACTACCTTGCCCGCATTGGTCGGATAAGACAGCGGGAACGCTGGATCGGACGCGTTGCGTGGATCAAGATAGAGATCGACGAATCCGGCATAGTCCGCGCCGCCGGCGGTGCCGGCGATGATATTGATGTTGCCGCCCTTGTCGGGAAGCGCCAGGTTCGGATTGTCGGTGCTCGCGCGGGTTTCGGTGAAGCCCGAGACCAGCACGTTGCCGGTGCTCATGATGCCGCCGCGCATTCCGATATTGTCGTGAGCGTTGAAGGTGACGTCGTGGCCGGCTTCGACCCACAACGAGCCCTGCCCGAGGAACGCGATCTGGGGACGGATGATGTCCCGCCCGGCGATCACGCTCGACACCTGTGACGGGTTGTTGTTTTGCGCGATGATCGCGCCGTAGAGAATGTCCTTGCCGGCGTAGACATCGACCGGCTTCGGCGCGGTCACGCCCCACCCCAGAATCGTGCCGATCGTGCCGTTCAGCGCATAGAGCCGGACGGGATCGGCATCGCCGGCGTGGAGAAGATCGAAGCCGCGCTCCCAATTGGTGTTGGCCCCGATCGGCTGCGCCAGCGCAGTGCCTAGGCCGAGATTCAGCCAGACATTGTTGTCGGTGCCGAACGGCGCCAGCGGACCGCGACGATAGGCAAGCCCGGTATCGTCGAGCCGGATCATCTGCCCCTGACCGAGCAGAACATCGTCATTGGCAAGAAGCTCGAGCGTTCCAGACTTCCCCGGCGCAAGCAGCATCGGCACGTAGATGCCGAACGTCCGCGCCTTGGCTGCGATCGAGACATCGGACTGCAGCGAAGCCAGCCGCAAGGTCGGCGGCAGGAGGTTCAACCGCTCCAGCAACAGCGGCCTCGGATCCGGTGTGCTGACGGTCTTCACCTGCACCTCGTAGGCGCCGCCAAGGCTGAGATCCGGAGCCCGCCATGGGTTGCCGTAGTAAACGACGTCCCCACCGACCGACACCGCATCGACGGCCGCGCGTTCGGAGAAGCTCATAAACGCGGAACCGACGTTGCCGTTGCGATTGCCGGCCACCTGTCCGATGAGCATGGGATCGTAAATCCCTTCGATGGCAACCCCGCCGACCGCGCTGAGGCTGGCGGTGGCGCCCATCAGGCCCACCAGCATGCTGACTGTGGTCGTGGTGTAGGGCGGCGATGCGGTCCAGTTGCCGGTCCGCAGCGGCGCCAGCGCGCCGCTCGCCATGATACGTCCGCCGGCGCTCAGTTCCGCATGACCACGCCCGAGCATGTACACGCCGCCGAGAAGATCGCGCCCGGTGCGGACGTCGAGATTGCCGCCGCCGCGGATGTAAAGGTCCTGCGCGGTGGCAACCGGACCGGCCTGGCCTTGCGGTGTCGTCGGCGTGGTCAGATGTCCCGTCGTCGGGATTGCGACCGAGAGGTCCCTACTGTCGCGGCCTGCACGCACGCGCACGTCACCGCCGCCGAGTGCGCCAACGCCGGATTCGAAATTGCCGAACACGATCGACCAGCTCGTCTGGTCCTTGACGGTCGATGCAGCGGGATCGCCGGTCCAGTTGGTCTCGCCGTAGTGATAGAGCCAGGCGGACGTGCTCTGCCTGACGATGGGTGCCGTGATGTCCCGTCCCGCGTTGAGGATGATGTTGCCGCCCGCGGTCGGATAGTCCCCCTGCTTGGCGCCGACGACAAACCCTGCTTTGGTCGGCGTCTTCACGCCCGCGGTATAGATCACCGAGGTGTTGCTGGTGAGGACGAGATCGCGTCCCGCATCCATCCGGATCTCGCCGGTGCCGCTGCGGATGATCTCGCCCGCGCCGACAACGATATCGCGACCGCTGTCGAAGTTGAAGTTGAACGAAGTCCCGGTCACTCCCGCATCGGGCGCGGCCGACTTGAGGGCTGCGCCCTTTGCGGCACTGTCGAAGCTGTCACTGATCGTGGCATTGACCAGGATGTCCTGTCCGGCCTCGAAGCCCATCCAGCTCGGACGGTTCAGGCTGGCCCCTCCGAGATCGATATCGGCAGCGATCGTCAGATCGCCGCTGGTGTTGCGGAACAGCGCTCCGCCCATCGAGGCGAAGCCCGTGACCGCGTTTGCCGGCATGGCTTGCAGGTCAGCCAACGCCTGCGTCACCAACGCCGCATCGACAGCAGCCACGTCATAGGTGTGGACGCCGACCAGAACCTTCTCTCGCGCGCCCACATAGGTTGAGGTGTTGCCGGCCGCGACGCGGAAGACGTTGCGCGGATCGTCTCCGGCGACCGGCACGTAGTTCGCGCGCATCAGGATGCGGCCGCCGCCCTCACGGCCACCGGACACGTCGATCACGGCGCGCGCGTCGACATCAATCCCTTTCGTGTCGGTGAGGCCGCTACGCGTTCCGGTCGAGGCCAGTTCGACATAGCCGCTGGCCGGCGCATAGCCGTCCGCCGCCGTCGGCCCGGCCTGGGCCTCGATGCGGGCGCCGGCATGGAGCCGAACGCCCTTTTCGCCGATCAGACGCACGTCGCCGCCGTCGGCGATCACCTCGTCGCCTGCCGCGGCAATCGTGCCCTGGATGTCGATCCAGCCGCTATCGGAGCGCAGCATCACGCGATGCGCCGAAAGACGCTCGCCGGCCAGAAGCGCAATATCCTGCGCGCGCAAACGCACGGTGATGTCGCGATCGAAGTTGCCGGCGTTGAGCCTGCCGTTCAGGTCAGAGAAAGTGCTGCCAAGTTGATCAGCATCGAGCGTGAAGGAGCCGCCGGCGTAGCCACTTGCCACGTTGCTGCGGAGAACGGCGTCAATCTGCGCGCGCGTAGCGGTCAGATCGATCCAGCCCGCATCGCCGCCGCGCGCTGATCCCGACACGTCGATGACCGAGCCGGGCGCGAGCAAGAGATCGCCAGCCGCCACAAGCGTCACGCCGCCGCCTGGGGCGAAGCGCACGACGTCGCGGAAATCCACGGCGCGGCCGGAGACGTCGAGCATCGCCGAGGACCCAACAACCAATCCTCCGCTGGTCGCGCGGATGTCGATCACGCCGGCCGGCAGGATCGCCTGGGTGTCGAACACGACGCTCGTGCCCTGCAGCATCAGGCGGCCGCCAATCGGGAGATCAGCAGCGGCGCCGGCAAACGCGCCCTTGTTCAGTTGCAGGCTGCCCGTGGTCACGAGCGCATAGTCGGACTGAGCCTCCGCCGTGACCCGCCCAACCGCAAGCGACACGCCACCCGTGCCCGCGGCACCGGCGGTAATCACGTTGAACGTGCCGCTTCCAGACGCACGGATCTCGCCGGCTCTGCCCTGCAGTGCCTGGAAGCCGCCGAGTACGACATTACCAGGTCCAAGCAGCAGGCGATCAACGTCGAGGTTCAGCGCGGCCGCCGTATCCGGCCCGGCATAGGTCCCCGAAGCGCCGCTGTTGCGCAGCGCCAGCGTCTGCGCGGTGATGCTGGGCCGACGCGCCGGCGCGCCGACGCCCTGCAGCAATGCGGTATCCAGCGTCAGCGCCTTGAGCGTTGCGGTCCCGGCTGCGCCGTGTTGCCCGAGCTGGAAGTCGCCGTAGAGATTGATCGAATGGTGTCCGCGGATCAGCAGGTCGGAAGCCGCAGCAAAACGCTCCAGCATGCCTTCGGTGAAGGTTGTCCCCGCGGTGCCGGCCGGCACGTCGCCCAGATTGACGATGTCGGAGGCGAGATCGAGCTGCGCGGCCTGAAAGACCGCACGAGGGGACAGGTTGATGGCGTTGCCACCGTCGAATGAGATCGAGCCCGCAGCCCGCAGCACCGCGTCGTCGCCAACGGTGAGCACGCCTGCGGTGCCGTTGCTTCCCGTGCGCACGAGGCCGACGCGCTCTCCTGTGGACAGCCGCAGCAAGGCGCCGTTGCCGCTCAATAGCAGCGGATTGCTGTCCACGGACGCCACCCCCTGTGCCGTGAGCGACGTGCCGTTACGGACCTCGACTGTTCCCGACGCCGCGAGGATGAGCTCAGGCGCGGAGAACTCGGCGTTCTCGTAGACGGTGACCTCGCTCGCGCCGACGGTAACGGTGGTTCCGGTTGCACCATAGGCGCGCGTCCCGCCGATCAGCACGCTGCCGGCGCCGAAGCTTTCCAATTGATGCGCGTCGAGGCGCAGCACGCCCGTCGGCGTCGCGGTTGCCCCGCTGACAAGCGCGATCTTCGCCGCCGAGACGTCGAGATTGCCAAGCAGCCCGCCGGCGCTGGCGCCCAACCGCCCCGTGCCTGCGAGGTTCAGGCTGTTGCCGGCGGCGAGCATGATCACGCCTGCGTCCTGCGGCGTTCGCACCGTCGGGAGCTCGGCCGCCTGTGCGAGTTCATGGGCGGAGGTATTGAACGACAGGGTGTTGAACTGGCTGTACTGCGTCCACGTTGCCGCATCCATCACCTTGAAGCGGGAAAAGCCGGCGTCGCGGATGCTGCTGCCGGCGACCGCACGATAGCCGCTCGCCAGCACCGAGCCGTCGGCCAACTTCACGGTAGGATACGCTGCGGCGGAGCTGCTGCCGAACGGCTCGACCAGCATGCCGCCGGCAAGCAGCGCGTAGTGTGCGGGAAGCAGCGTATAGTAACCCGCCGCGAGGCCCGGGACGCCCTGAAGATAGACGGTGTCGCCCACCTTCAGCCGGCTGTCCTGCAGCGGCGCCGTGCCGCCGACGGCTGCGGGCGCATTGTCACTCGTGGGCGCAGGCGCAGCGCCAAGGCTCGGCAGGATCGCGTAGCGCTCGACGGAGGTGTCGGCGAGGACGTTCACCGATCCACCGTTGCCGCCGACAAACGACCAGCCGAGGAGATCGCCGCCGCCGCTGACGTCGACCACCGCGCCCTGCTGGACGTCGACATCGGCGCCGGCGAGTTTCACCGACTTGGTCGGCACATAGCCCGCTTTGTGGTACCCGCCGAACAGACCATCGGAAGTCAGATAGCCGAAGGGAACAACGAGCCCTTCGAGCGACGCGGAGGTCAGGCTGCCCGGCCGCAATGTCAACGTCTGGCCGGCTTCGAGCCGAATCTGTCCCTGCGGCGCGCGGATCACGCCGCCCTGGTCGATGATCGGCGCGCGCAAGGTCAGTCGCTGGCCATAGGAGAATGGCACCGGCGCCGCGCGGCCGTTCGAGCGCACCGTGATCGAACGGCCTGCATCGACGAGGAAGCCCGGATTGGTATCCGCGAGCTCGCGCGGATCGTCCGCCAGATACGGCCCGGCCCGACCGAGCGCGGCGTAGACCTGGGCCGCATCGAACAGGAGCGAGCCCGCGGTCGTCAGCGTGCCGGCCACGCCGGAATTGCCGGCAAGCCTGACATCGCCCGTTGCAACGAAGGATGTTTGGCCGAAGCCGCCGAGCTTGGTGCCGCCGCTGATATCGATCAGATCGGCATGGATCGTCAGCCGCCCGTCCGTGCCGGACGGAGCGGACATGCCACCCTGGTAATCCGAGCTGTAGCCCTGCAGACGCACGTAGGACGATGTCAGGTTCACCGAACCGGCAACGGCCGAAACGCCAGCGCCGGTGCTGAGATTATAGCTGGCAAGCGTGATCGAACGGCGCGTCGCGAGTGTGACGTCGCCATCGAAGATGATGCCGCGGTTGTTGGTGAACTCGGCCGGCAGTAGGGAAAGATCATCCGCGCCGGAACGGTTGACCGCGTCCGCGGCCACGAGCAGCGACGAATAGCCGGAAGCCAGCGAGTTCTGCGTGACCGCAAATCCAGCCGGCGCAGACTGCGCAACGACAATGGCGAAGAGCTGAGGATAGGTGAATCCGGTGGCGACTGTCAGCGTGCCGCCATATCCGCTGGCGCCGCCGGGCGACAGCCGGAGATCACCAGCGATCACGCCGCTATTGGCATAGATGGTGATCGCCCCCGCCGCGCCATCGACTTCGACCGGAGTGTACGGGCTGCCGGAGTTCGAGAGCGTCGATGCGCCGCCACGGTCCAGATCCGCAACGCCATGAACGCCGGATACGTCGATCACCGCATGCGGATCGATCAGCACCGCGCCCTGGGTCGCACGATTGTCGCCGTTCACCGGCAGGACGCCGATCTGAACCAGGCCGCCCGCCTCGACCGAACGGCGTTCGCCATAGGCTGTCGGGACGGATTCCTGGTAGCCGCCTGCGAGCAAGCGGGCATTCGCGCCCAGGCGCACATTCGCATTCAGATAGGTTGATTGCGTGCCATTGGGGACAAGATGAATTGTTCCTCCGGGTGTCGAGATCGTACCATCGACAAACACATCGACGAGCGAGTCGAGCCGGACTGTGGATTTGGCATCCATCAGGATCTCGGCGCCGGTCTCCAGCACCAGCCCGCCCGGATGCCGGGCCACCGTGACGAACTCGGAGGTCTGATATGCCCCGGTGACGCGCACGGGCCGTGCTGTTCCGTCCGGCGAGAACGGCGCGGTGCCGAGCGTGAGCTCCATTTGGTCGCGCAGACCAGCAGGACGTTCGGACGAGTTGAGCAGCGCGACGCCGTTCTGCTGGTTGAGCAGGTCGTAGAGCCTGGCGCCGTTCGGCGCCTGGATTGCAGCGGCGTTCAGCATCAGCATATCGACTGTCGGCGCAATGACGGTACCGCTCGTCACCGTCATGCCCCGCGCGCCGCTCAGCGCATAGCTTGCAAAGCCCCCCTTGGTGAAGAAATCGGCGGCAAGGACCCTTGGTGCAACGACCTGGCTCGCGGAGGAGAGAACGGAGCCAGTGGGAATGATCGTCCCTGCTTTCAGGGTGAGCGGTGCGTCGGCCACGGAGCCAGCCGGCTTGGTCAAGGTCACGGCGGTGATCGCACTGCCGTTCGGGAATAGATTGATCGGAAGCGCGAAGCCTTTTGCCAGTGTGGGCGTGCCGTAGACCCTCGTCCCGGCTGGAATGGTTTCTCCTGCGCCGTAATAGGTGGAGAGCGGAAACTTGCGGTATCTCATCCCCGGAGGAACGACGAAGCCGCCAGATCCGATGGTGGTGGTGGGACCTGACAGGGTTACGTCGACAGGCGCCTTTTCGCCTGCAGCCAGCCTGTTCAACACGTACTGGAAATCGACCGGCAGCACATCACCCGTCTTCAGGGTGAAGTCCGCCGCCAGCATCATGTTCCGCGGCGCGGCCGTTCCGGCAGGCAGGACCCCATCCGCGAACAACACCGTGTGATCACTGATGACCACGTCGTCAGGCGTATCGATGGTGAGCGAGCCACCTCTGCCTGGCGCATAGGCAACAATATCGCCGTTCATCTCGAGCCGCCCGTTCGCGAGGCCTGCGGCGCTGCTCGTGCTGATGTATGGGGTGACCGTATCGATCAGGATCGACCCGCCATTGCCCGCCTCGACCTTCCCGTTGCTCGACAAGTGCGCGCCGCCACTTGCGTCGATGAGCGAACCCTTGTCCAGTATGATGCTGCGACTGATCAATTCGACCTTGCCGCCATTGACGACTGGCGACACGTTGCTCGCACCCGAACGATCGCTGGTCCAGCGCCCGGCAACGTCGATGACGCCGGATTCGCCCAGATGAATGATCGGACGTTCGATTTCCGGAATCTGATCCCAGGCGATCGACGTCGATCCTGCCGGCGACGTCGAACGCAGAGCTTCGACGTGCACCTTTCCGCCCGGCGCGCTGATCGCGCCGTCGATCTCGGCCTGCCGGCCGACGAACGTGAAGGAGCCGAAAGCGCCGACGTCAACGGTCTTGCCTTCGCCGACCGTCAGAACGCCGTTCTTGCCGCCGCCGGATATCAGCGTGACGTTGCCGAAAGTCGAGCCGTCGAACCATGCTTCTGGCAGCACATGCTGATAGGCCTGTACGGAGCCGTACAGCGATGCGAGATCGTGCGTGTAGTCCAGAAGAGCGGTGTCGGCACCAAAGTCCTTGCCGAGCCGCGGGCCATCGCTGCCGATGATGATGCTGCCGCCGATCGGATTGGCGTCGAACTGAGAGGTGATGATCCTGTAGTTCGAGCCCATATTCAGCGTCCCGAGGCTCGGCCGTTCGTGCCAGATGCGCGTCACATCGGTGACGCCGGCTCCGGTCGAGGCATCGCGCTGGCGCTCGCCGACGACGACATCGGCGCGGACCTCGCCATCGAAGATACGAATGGCATCGGTGGAAACGTTGTCGCCTCCGCCCAAGGTGGCCGTGACGACGTTGTTCAGCAACAGAGATCCTGCCGAGCGGCCTTCGGTGTATCCTTTTTCGAATCTGGCCCCGGTCCTGCCGAAAGGCGACACGTATCGCTCGACGATGCCCCAGCGTTCATGGTTGCGAATGAAATCGCCCTCCACGCCGAGGTACACCACGCCGGCTTGCGCCTGCTCGATCGGCACCAACTGGCCGCCTGCCGTCATCAGGCGCGTGCTGCGCACGTAGCCATCGAGGTAGCGGACGCTGCCGCCCGACAGGTCGATAACGGATCCTTCGCGGGCAATTACCTCCATGCCGGCCATCGAGATCTTGCCGCCGACCGTCATGAACTGGGCGACATCGCGCGGGATCAGATCGTAGTAGCCGGACAGATCGGCAACGCCCGTTCCGTCCGTCAGCTTGGCACCGTAGCGGGCGTCGAAATAGACGGTCGTGCCGCGCAGGCTGCCATCACGCAGCACCGGGTTGTCGCGCAGTTCGTTGGCGCGCAGCTCGGCGCGAATGGTGTTCTGCTCCATTGCGATCTCGACGTCGCGCAATCCTGAGACATCGAGGATTGCGCCAGAGTCGATGTAGATCCGGCTGTCGTTGAGCGTTGATGAATTTCGCCCGTCTTTCTTCACGCCAACAAGACGCATGTCGCCGGCGGGAACAAACAACACCGCGTCTTTCCGGAATACAATGCTGTTGCCGTAGACGTCGACCGTCGACGGCTTGTAGGGATTGCCGACCACCTTCTCGCCGCTGAAATCCGGGAGAATGGCCGCGTAGCTGCCCTCGCCAAATTCCGCGGCACCTCCCTCACCGGTCATGTTCGGGAACATACCCTCAGTCAGGCTGGCGGGATTGTTCGGATTTCCCGTCAGATCCCGGGTATGGTTCGTGCCCCTGACCATGCCTGACTGGGCCTGGATCAGGATCGATCCCGCGGCTTCCGCTGCCGTCGTCGAGATCAGCGCGCCGTCCTGGCTGACGTTCTTGCCGGTGAGCGTGATGTTGCCGCGCTCGGTGATGATCAGGCCCGAGTTTTCGGTGAAGCCGCCACGATCCACTCCCGCAAGGAAGCCGCGGATCGGCGGACCACCGATATCTGCGCCCCACCCGTCCTTGAGCGCATCCCGCTTGGTGCCGTCGAGCAGCAATACGCCGCGCCCGGCCGCCATCAGCACCTGACCGTCGGGCGCATCGATCCGACCGCGATTGACCACGTTGTGGCCCATCAGCACCGCCTGACCGAAACTGCCGACGGCGATCTGCGCGCCCGCCTCCACCGTCACGCCATCATATGCCGCGAAGGTCTCACCAGGCTTCGTGCGGTCGGCAACCGCGTTCATGTTCGTGCCGTCGAAGAAGGTCAGCGGCACGCTTGCGTTGGACGGCGGATTAGCGGCCAAGATACCGTCCATGAAGCGCTGATTGCGTGCCGCAAGCTTCTGCTGCTCGGTCGCGCCCGCCTGATATTCGATCGCGCCACCATGAATATCGAGCGACGACGCGATCAGGCTGCCGACATTCACCTGACTCCTGCCGTCGAAGATGATGCCGTTGCGGTTGATCACGTGGACGGCGCCGTCGGCCTTGATGGTGCCGAGAATGCGGCTCGGCGCCGCCGTCGGATCGAGCACCCGGTTCAGGGCCGACCAGTCGGCGCGACCCTGCTGATTGAACCGCAGATCCGTGCGCTCGCTGACGTTGAAGCTGTCCCAGGTCAGGATCGCTTTCTGCTGGGTCTGATCGACCCTCACTTGGGTGCGATCCCCGCTCACGGTCTCGGTCGGCAGGTCCGCTCCGCGCCAGAGATCCGGATTGATGCCGCCGCCGGGCATCCGCACCCCCGCCCCGATCTGCAGGCCACCCGGCTGCAGGCCGTCCGGGATACCACTTGGCCTTGCTGCGAGCGCCGCCGCCCTCGCCGCGTTCTGCGCCGCTTGCCTTGCCTGAATCGCGAGCGTCGCGCGGTTGATCGACTCCTGCGCTTGCCGTGCGGCCTGTATCGCGCCTTGGGCCGCCGCTGCGGCAGCGCCGGACGAGCCTTGTGCATAGCTCCCTAAGGGACGCGCCAGAGATTCCGAGCCCGCCGCGGACAACGCCGCCATGCTGACCGTCGCGAGAAGCAGCCCCCGCCGCAACGCGCGCCCGGACGACATATGGATGGAGCGGACGGACGACGGACGAATGGACATGCAGGCACCTCTGACAACAGCAGCCCGCGGCGGCAGGAGCGCAGCCACGGGCCTCGGTGCTGAGACGTTTCCCGAGGCGCGACCCCACAGAAGAATGTTATGAAGTTTTGATGACAGTTCCGCCGGGGTCCGTTACCGGCGTCAGCTCAGGAGCACGACGCCACCGGGCAGCGTCTTGCGGGTAACGCCGAACGCCTGCTCGATCTGCGTCAACACGTCGTCGGGCCGGTCGATGCGGAAGCGGCCGTTCACGGGACGGCTGCCGAGCTGCGCATTCAGGAGAACGATGCGTCCCGAGCGATAGCGGTTCAACTCGGCCACCACGTCCGACAGCGGAGTCATGCGGAACAGCAACACGCCGTTGGTCCACGCCGAGACAACTTCCGGATCGATGTCCGCGACCGCGCCCAACACGCCGTTGCCGTAGGAAACCTGCTGCCTATCGCGCAGCATCACCGTGCGCTGTCCATAGCTGACATCGACCTGCTGACGCAGGCAGGTCACGCAGGTCAAAGTGTCGAGAACGCGGATTTCGAAATTGGCATTGAGCGTGCTCGCGCGGCCGCCGCCTGCCTCCACGACGAACGGTCGTGTTACCGGCGCAGGAACGCTGATCGACGCCTCCCCGGCGACCAGTTCGATGCCGGCTCCACCGTCCCTCGTGCCGAGGGCAATGCTGGTGCGCGTGTTCATCCGGATCGATACGCCGTCCATCACCGTGATCCGGCGCTGCTCGCCAACCTGGGTGCGATAGTCTGCGCGCAGTTCTGACCAGGAGGGCCACATCCCGAACGGCGGCCGTATCACCATGGCACCGGCGACGGAAGCCGCGAGCGCACCGCCGATCATATGGCGCCGCGTCAGCACGGATGGACGACGGGTGGCATTGCCGGCGCTTTGCCCTTGGCGCAGATGCTCGCCGGCCGGCCCCAGCGCGCCCCACAGCCGGCTTGCGGATGCGAAGGCTTCCGCGTGGGCGACGCTCCGGCTTCGCCAGTGCTTCAGCGCCTCCACGTCCGCGGACGTCGCCTCGCCGGAGGTCAGACGCCTGATCCAGGCATAGGCCTCACGTTCCAGCGGATCCAGCGCATCGTCATTATCCGGACGAACCATCTATAACTCCACCCGAGGCCCATGCCGGCCCGTGGCGAACCATCTCCATGGCTGCTGACGTTCATCCCTAAGACGTTTTTCGACCGGCAAAGCCGCACAACAAATTTTGCTCTCCCGCATCATTTGGGCGTCTTCCGTTTGAAGCGCGAGGCGCAATATTCCTGCGCCGCCCGCAGCTCCTGTTCGACCATGCTCACGGAAATCCCGAAGCGCGCGGCGATCTCGCGGCGTGTCATTCCGTCAACACGCGCCGCCAACAGTATCTCCCGCCGCCGCGCCGGAAGCTTGGCGATGATGTCGCTCAGCCGGACTATCTCCCGTTGGTTCTCGACCACTTGCAAGGGTCCAGGCGCATCATCGGGGACATTGATCACGGCGTCGATGTCGGCCTTCGTGAGGCGTCGCTGTTCGGCGCGACGCTGGTCCAGAGCCGTGTTGATGGCCATGCGGAAGAGATAGGCCAGCGGATTGCGGATCGTTCCGACGCTTTCGCCTCCCGCAAGCCGCAGATAAGTATCGTGCAGCGCGTCTTCGGCCCATTCCTGTGATCCCAGCCGCCGCGCAAGGCGGCGCGTGAGATCGGCATAGCGCTTGACGAACAGGGTCCGCAGGGCGGAGCCGTCTCCGATACCGTCGCGGCCGGGTTCTTTCGCCTCGCCGCTGTCATCGGCGGGATCGCGGAGCTTATCCATGGCTCCGCCCTTTCTCCTCAGCGGCGCATTCAACGATGCCGGAGGAGCGCGGCAGCATCACAAATGTAAAAGGTTGCGCCAACCCGGCCGGCGGCGGCTCGCCAATCGAGGCGGCTGCCACCGCGTCAAGGATCGCCGCATCCCGGTCCGGGTCGTTCGTCGAGCCGAGCAGAACCGGATGCATCACCTCGCCAGCCGGACCGATCCAGAATTTCATGGCAAGGCGATAGTCCCCCGGTCTGGTCTGCGCTGTGCTGCACAGCGCGCGGCCGATGCCAGCCTGCAGCAGGCTGAAATAGCTTTGCTCGTCTCTGCCGCGGTTCGCCAGCGCCGCCTTGGCGATAGCAGAGGGTGAGCGCGCAATCGCTGGTTCCGGAGCGTCCGGCACAATGACGATCGCCTCGTCAGCCGTGTATCGCGCGACGAGCCCGCTACCCTTCAGCAACCGTTGAAGTGCCGCATCGGAGGACAGTTCGCCTTTCACCTCGACCGAGGTGCGGCCCACCGCCAAGTTTCCGTCATAAAGCACGACGACTCCCGTCACGGCGCTGAACGTCTCCAGCGCGGATGCAAGTTGTTGCGCCGGGAGGTCGAACACGAAGCGATGATCGGCCGCGCGGAGGCTGCCGGAGATGAAGGCGATTGCAGTACCGAAGATCACGACCCAGCGCAAATATCGCCACCGGTTCCTCACAACCGGCCTGTTCATCGTCAAACGTACCCCCAAATTCATAAGCGCGTGTCGCGGACCCTAGCCAGCCAGTGTCACAATCCCATGTCGGACGTGGTACACACGGGTCGCTGCGATGCTCATATTATAATGTCAATGGTTTTGCGAGCGTCCGGCTGTTCGTGACCGAGCCGCCAAACGGCAGCACCGCCCGCTTCAGGCTTTAGGTGGTCGTCCGATTTACGTCGTCGATGTCTTGCCAAATCACGTCACGCTCGATGCGGAAACGGCGGACCCAGGCCACCGCTTCACCGCTTAGCTCGCGCTCGGCTTTATGTTTGCTGGACAAGCGAATGCAGCGCCCTAACCGCGGCCTCCCGGTTCTCCACGGGGACAAACAGACTGACCGAATGCGGCGACAACACATAACTGTCGGGGACAATCCCGTGATGTCCGAGAACCTGCAACGCCCTGAACGGCAATTCCGACGAAACGCCGCCGAAGCAGGTGAGGCTCACCGAGCTCGACGCCTCGCGCTGCTTGCGCAGATCCTTAGCGTGCTCCAGCGTGCGCAATAGGGCGTCGAGCCACTCTGAATCACAAGCCACGGTCATGCTGGTTTTTCCCACGGCGAAGCTCGAGGCGAGGAGCTGCGGCCAGGACAGGCTGTTTTGCTTGAGATGCTGCGCGAATTTCTCGAAACCGTGATTGAGATCGTTGGAATCGATTTCCACATGCTCAATGCGAGCCATCGAGTTGACGGCCAGAACCTTTCCGTTTTCCATGCCTGCAACCTCTTTCATCACTTGCGTGCTGTGTTCAACGCCACCCCACTGCTTGAGAACCAGAGGCACATCCTGACTTTGCGCCAGCTCTACGCTGCGAAAATGCAGGATCTTTGCACCCCAGAAGCACATTTCGGACAGGGATGCGAAGTCCACGCGCCGCAGGGGCCTTGCATCCGGCACGATGCGCGGATCGGCCGAACAAATTCCGTCGACCTCTTTGATGATTTCACAGCGTTCGGCTTTCAGCGCCGCGGCCATCGCGACAGCCGTGGTGTCGCTGCCGCCCCGGCCGAGCGTGGTGATTTCCCTGGTCGCCGGGTTCACGCCCTGAAATCCCGCCAGCACCACAACGCGACCACGATCAAGTTCCTCACGCACGCGAATGGGCCGTACATCCAGAATGCGTGCAGAGGAATGCGAGTCGTCGGTCATCACGCCGGCCTGGCTGCCGGTGAAGCTGATCGCTGATACGCCGAGGTCGGCAAGCGCCATGCTCATCAGGGACATGCTGATGCGCTCACCGGTCGTCAGCAACATGTCGAGTTCACGGCGATTGGGGGCAGGACTCACCTGATAAGCCATCTGGATCAACTGGTCAGTGGTCTTGCCCATGGCGGAGACGATCGCCACAACACGATGACCACGGCCATGCAGCTCGGCGAGACTGCGCGCAACCGCGCGAATTTTCGTCGGTGTTTCGAGACAGACACCGCCATATTTTTGCACGATGATGGGATGGTTGCGCATCTAACCTCGGTGAGAAGCCTCGCCCGTCTCGTCCATAGAACCGACACCGCTGATCCATGTGCCAACGACTTCAAAGTTCGGATTGAAGGCGACAAGGTCCGCGCGGTATCCGGGCGCGATCCGTCCAAGCTCGGACTCCAGGCCCAGAAATGCCGCTGGCGTCCGAGAGGCCATGATGAGGGCATCGACAAGGGAGATTCCGAGCAGCGCAACAGCGTTGCGCACCGCCTCGATCATGGTGAGGTGAGCGCCCGCGAGTGTGCCATCGGGGCCAGTCAGGCGATTGTCGTGCAACGTGATCTGCCTTCCCTGCAGCATGAATTGCCGGTCGTTCGTATCAGCCAATGGCATGGCGTCAGTGACCAGCATCAATCGATCGCGTCCCTTGCAGCGGAAGGCAACGCGCAAACCAGCGCGGTCAACGTGGATGCCGTCGCAGATGATCCCCGCAAACAGCCGGTCATCCCAAAGCGCGGCGCCCACCAAGCCCGGCTCCCGGGCGTTCAACTGCGACATGGCATTGAACAGATGGGTCACCCCCGAAACACCGCGATCGACCGCCTGGCCGATTTCGGCCGCGGTGGCGTCGCTGTGGCCGGCCGCGATACGCAATCCGGCGCCGATCAATTCGTCGATCATGGACGCGGGCACGCATTCCGGGGCCAAGGTCACAATGGAGCAGCCGCGGCCCCCAAAACTCTTGATCGCAGCTAGATCGCGCCGATCGGGCACGCGTATCTCGGCTTCCGGATGAATGCCCTTGCGAGACGTGTTGAGGGCCGGCCCTTCCAGATGAAAGCCGAGCACGCCGGGAATCTTCAGACAAGCCTGGGCGACTGCAGCCAATCGCTCGATGACCTCGCTGCGATCGGTGATGAGGGTCGGCAAGCAGCCCGTGGTCCCCTGCTTGCGGTGCGCCTCAACGATGCGTCGAACGCCAGCCTCCGTTGGCTGGTCGTTGAGAAGAACGCCCCCGCCTCCGTTCACCTGGATGTCGATGAATCCGGGTGCAAGGATCGCGTCTGCGGGAAGGTGGATGGAGGCGCGTGCCTCCGCCTCGCCGAAGGTGATGCTTTCAATCCGCCCCTGCGAGATCCTGACCGACCCCGGCCCGCGCATCTCTGCACCATCAAAGATGTGCTGTGCGGCAATCGTGAGAGAGACGGAAGACCCGACGTGGCCCATCAGTATTGATCCGAGAACGGCAGTCACGGACTCGTGAGGCGAGTCCTGTACAAGACTTTATATGTACACCTAGGGCTTTGGGAGGACCCGGAGCGAAACCCTCGCGTTAACTTTCCATGGGAACAAAAGGTACCACGTATCTCGGCATTGACGGCGGCGGAACCCGCTGCCGTGCCCGGATCGAGGACGAAAACGGCAGGGTACTCGGTGAAGCGAGCTCGGGGCCTGCCACGACGCGGATTGGCTTCGAGAAGGCCTGGCGGTCCATTATGGAGGCCACTGAAGCGGCAGGCGCACAGGCTGGACTGACGCGCGAGGATTTCGCGCGGATGCACGCTGGAATTGGCCTTGCCGGTCTTGGTCGCCGGGGCGCGGAAGCGGCGCTCAACGAGATCGCGCATCCCTTTGCGTCTGTCATCTTCATCAGCGACGGCCTGGCGGCCTGTCTCGGTGCCCATAGCGGCGCGGACGGGGCCATCGTGGTAGCCGGCACGGGCTCGGTGGGTGTCGGCCTGATCGACGGCTCCGAAATCCGTCTCGGCGGTTACGGCTTTCCCGTGTCGGACGAAGGCAGCGGCGCCGACATCGGCCTGCAGGTTGTTCGATTGGCGCTGCGGGCCGCGGATCGCCGCAGCGAGCTGACCCCATTGCTTTCAGAGGTGCTGGGTGCATTCGATCATGATCCTTATCAGGCCGTGGCTTGGTCTGAAGAAGCCAGGGCCACAGACTACGCGGCGTTCGCGCCGATCGTGATACGGCACGCCAATCAGGGCGATCCGGTCGGCCGTCGCATTGTCGAACGCGCGGCCGATGCCATTGGTGATCTGCTCGATCTGTTCCTGGCGAGAGGAATTGACCGGCTCTCGCTGGTGGGCGGGCTCGCAGATGCCATTACGCCCTGGCTGACGCCTGACCTGCGCGCCCGCCTGAGGTGTCCCGACGCCGACGCGGCGGCCGGCGCGTTGCTGGTGGCGCGAGGGCGGCTTGACCTGCCCGGGAGAGAAACTGACCATGAACAGGCTTCAAAGTTCAGCGTTTGATGGCGCACGGATCAACTATATGGCCACCGAAGAAGTAGATCCCCGCTTTGCCGATCTTGATGCATGGTCGCTGACGTCAGCGATGGAAGCGATGTGGGAGGGCCAGCTTGCGGCAGTCGCGGCGATTGGCCATGCCCTTCCCGCGATCACTGCGGCGACCGAAGCGGCCAAAGCGGCGCTGGGCGATCGCGGACGCATTGTGTATGTCGGCGCCGGCACCTCGGGCCGCGTGGCGGTCCAGGACGGCGCCGAGCTGATGCCGACCTTCGCCTGGCCTAACGAGCGTGTCCGCTTCATCGTCGCCGGCGGAGACAGCGCGTTCGTCACCAGCGTCGAGGGCGCGGAGGACGATGTCGATGATGCGGTCACGCAGATCAATGCCGCGCGGCTCACGCCGCACGACGTGGTGATCGCTGTTGCCGCCAGCGGGACAACGCCATTCACGGTCGCGGCGCTGCAGCAGGCGGGCTCTTTCGGTGCAGTGACAATCGGTGTCGCCAACAATCCGGGCACCGCACTGCTGGCATCGGCAAAGTTTCCGATCTTGATCGAGACCGGCTGCGAGCTGATCGCCGGCTCTACGCGGATGAAGGCGGGCACCGCGCAGAAGGTTGTGCTCAACCTGATCTCCTCAGGGATCATGCTGCGCCTTGGCCGGGTGTATCGCGGCATGATGGTGAACATGCAGCCGACCAATGCCAAGCTGAAGCGGCGCGCCGAGGCCATGGTGGCGCAAATCGCGCACTGTGATCCGTCGCACGCGGCACGCTCGCTTGAGCAGGCCGAGGGAGACATCAAGACGGCAAGCCTTCTGGCGTTGGGTGTCGACAGGGTTGATGCCGAGGCCATTCTGAAAAACTGTGACGGCAATCTTCGGCGCGTGTTTGCCGAACTCGCCAAGGATCTCGTCAAGGATGTTGACCGGCATCACAAGGAAGCGCCGGCGCGCAAGCAAGGCGGAGAGGTTGAGCCGTGACAACATCCGCGATGGCGAGCGAAATCGGTGAAAGCGCGGATGTTGTCGCCAAAATTGTTCGTAACCGCGCCGCCACGCGCGACATCGCACAGCGAATTGGGATTGGCTCCGCCCCCCTGTGCGTCGTGTGCGGCCGGGGAAGCTCCGGGCATGCCGGGGTTTTCTTAAGATACCTTGTCGAGACGCGGCTTCGCCTTCCCGTTTCAGCCAGCGCTCCTTCGGTGATCACGGCATTTCGCACGCCCTTGATGCTGCGCCATGCGCTGTTCATCGTGATCTCGCAATCCGGGCGCAGCCCGGATCTTATTGCGGCGACCAGGTCGGCGCGATCAGCGGGCGCCCGCACCGTCGCCATCGTCAATGCGACGTCGTCGCCGGTGGCTGACGAAGCGGAGTTCGTCATTCCGATCGAAGCCGGCAGAGAGCACTCCATAGCCGCGACCAAGACCGTGATCGGCTCGATGGCCGCTAGCGCCGGACTTGTTGCCGAGCTGGCGGAAGATCACGCGCTGCGGTCAGCCCTCGACAGGCTGCCCGGGCGCCTGCACCGCGCGCTGGTGCTCGACTGGTCCGGGATTGCCGATGATCTCGCCAACGCGTCAGCCGTGTTTGTGGCGGCGCGGGGCCTCGGCCTAGGCTCGGCGCGGGAGATCGCGCTCAAACTTTCGGAAATCCTGCGCCTGCCTTCCATTGGTCTGAGCGCCGCCGAGCTGCAGCATGGACCGCGGGCCGCGCTATCATCGCGCACGCCGGTTGTCATGATGCGCCTCATGGATGAAACGGCGGCCACGGTGGACGCGCTGGCAGAAGAATTGCGCGAGCAAAAGATCGCGCTGCATCTATGCGGCGGTCCGCATGGCTCGCTGCCCTGGTTGGCCGAGGATGACCCCGCCACCGACCCGATCACCATGCTCGTTCCAGCCTATCGGATGATCGAGCAGACGGCGCGCGCCTGCGGATTTGACCCGGATCGTCCCCCTCGCCTGAGCAAGATCACCGAGACGTTTTGACGGCTGACCGGCCTTAACGCCAAGACGTTCCATTTGGATCTTACGTGTTTTTAGCGCCATCCCTTTTTTGTGATTAATATTTTTAATTATTTAATTGACGTTAAAATTAAATAAATTAAATCTGCGACATTATGTCACTCCGGATATTACTAAATCGGTTTTTCGAGGGTGATTGCCATGCTGACGCAGAAACCGAGCGCTTTATCTGTGAAGGCGCAGCCGCTTCTGTCCGCGGAAACTAATTATACCCTTCATGATCTGACCGTCACGGTGGCCGGCCTTCCGACTGCCGGAGCTGTCCTGAAAGCCGATCGCTTCACGCGGGTGACTGTTGGCGACACGTTGACAGCCGCGGAACTCGCCGCATTGAGCTTCGCTCCGACACCCTTGCTGTCCGGAGACGTGTCGCCCTGGAACGGGGTGGTGATTTACGTTCCCCAAGACGGCGGTCGGCTGCCGATCCCATTGCTTGCCGACCTCCCTGCCGGCTTGACCGGGGACACACCTGTTGCGCTCACAGAGCTGCCCTCGAACGGTTCAGTGTTCTTGGCCGATGGAACGACCGCCGTCGCCCGCGGTCATATCATCACTGCTTCACAACTATGCGGGTTGACGTTCAGCCCGGCCGCCGACGCGGTCGGACAGATTTCGCTGCTCCGCTATTGCAGCGCGGACCACGGATTCATGGGAGAAGTTCTGCTGATTGTCGGTCCCGGTACGCCCACTGCCAGTCCAACGGAGGCCGATACCGCTGATGGCAGCAACTCGGTCGCGCCACTCGCTCTTGCCCTGCTGCTGGAGACAGGTCTTTCGTCCCTGAACTCGACGCAAGCTTCGGCTGCGGTCGATCCCAACGACGTCCTGCCACCCGATTCCTCGGCGCCATCGGGCCCGTCGGCCGGGTTGGCCGGTCAGGTCTTCGATCAGGCGGCAGTTCCTGTGCCCAGCGACATCGTCGGTGCGGCGCCCGCAATCCTGGCGCAGTCGGCGACAACAGACACAACTGGTTCGACCGGAACGAATGCGTCGCCCTCCGACCAGACACGCCACCATCGTATCGGCTCGAGCACTCCTCCGGATTCCGGCAGCCTTACATTGAGGCCGCTGCCGTCGAGCGATCTGCTGAAGACGACATTGCCTAACCCGCTGACGACAACGACCACGTCAGCGTCGACGCTCAATTCCCCCGCGCCGATAACGACGAGCCTCCTGAATCGAGAGCTGATGATGGGTCCAACGTTGTTGGCCACCACGTTGGCGAACGGCCCTTCGAGCACGACCACACACTGGACCAATTCGGGCGGCGGATCCTGGAATGTCGCGGCAAACTGGGGTGCCGGTGTCCCGGGGCTTGCCGACAAGGTGGTGATGGATGCGACAGGAGCTTATACGGTCACGAGCACGAGCAATGTCGACATAAATAGCCTGGTCGTCGGTACAGGCGTAACCTTGTCGTGCAATCCCGGCACGCTATTCACTGTCGAAGGCAGCGTAGTCGACAACGGGATCATCCAGGCTGGCCCGTTCAATGGAAATCAAATTTCCAACGTAGACATCAAAGGCAATATCAGTGGCACCGGTTCGTTGGATGTTTCAAACCAGGCTGTCCTCGAGATCGGAGGTGCTGTTTCCGGACAACTGACAAACGGATCGTTTTCCGGAATAACCGTATCTTTCGATGTAGGAAACGGTGAGATCGTCCTCGATCATTCGGCGCAGTTCCACGGTCTGATCGCAAGCTCGTCGCCGGGAGCACCGCTTTCGGCGAATCAGTTCATCGATTTGAAGGACCTTGCGTTCACATCGTCGATGTCGACATCTGTTCAGTACGACATCACCTCAAACACCAGCACAGTAAACTTCAGCAACGGTTCTACCACGGTCTCCTTGCTATTCGCTGGAAAGGACCCGAACTGGACTCTGAATAGCGACGGGCATGGCGGCACTGTTGTCGCCGATCCGTCTGGCACGAATCCAATCGTGCTGGAGAATGAGTTACCGGGCACGCCGATGAGCGTGTGGCAGGTTGCTCCCGGTGCCGATTCGACCAAGCTCGAGGGATTCACGACCGCAATCAGCACCAATATCGGCAGCACGGTACAGTTCAAGATCGACAATCTGACGGGCAGCCCGAACTATCAAATCCAGATCTATCGACTGGGGTACTACGGAGGAGACGGCGCCCGTCTCGTCACAACCCTGCAGCATCAGGGCACGTCATCGATCGCCCAGCCGTCACCGATCACGAATGCTGCGACCGGGGAGGTCGACGCCGGCAATTGGAGCGTCACTGATTCATGGTCCATTCCGACCACGGCCGTATCAGGCGTTTATGTCGCCAACGTCGTCCAAGGCACTCAAGTTTTCCAGATTCCGTTCGTCGTCAAGGATCCCAACTCCACAAGCGACATCGTCTTTCAGACGTCTGATGAGACCTGGCAGGCTTACAACGGTTGGGGCGGCGCCAGCCTATATGGAGGCAACGGTCCTTCCCAGGGTGGCGCGGCCTACGCGGTCAGTTACAACCGCCCCATCATGACCCGAGATGGAGTAGGACTGTATGCGAATTCAGATGATACTGTGTTTGCAGGCGAATATCCCGCAATCTACTGGCTGGAAGAAAACGGCTACAATGTAAGCTACATCTCCGGCATGGATACAGCAACCAATGGCGCATTGCTGCTCAACCACAAGGTGTTCATGGATGCCGGACACGACGAATATTGGACCGACAGCCAAGTCGCGAATGTTCAGGCCGCGGCGAACGCGGGCGTCAACCTGGTGTTCCTCAGCGGCAACGAGATCTTCTGGCAAACCCAGTTCACACCGAGCATAGACAGTAGCAAGACAGCCAATCGCACGCTGGTCACCTACAAGGACAGCCACTTTGAGCAATTGATCAACCCTAGCGGGCAGGGGACGGGCACCTTTGAGGCCCCCACCAATTGGGGCGGTGCCGCCATGCCGTCCAATGCGCTGACGGGAACGGTGTTCTCGGTTGATGAGAGCGGGAGCCTTGGGACGATCAAGATTCCCTACAGCATGACCCAGTTGCGTTTCTGGCGCAATACAAGCGTCGCGGCCACGGCACCCGGCCAGACAGCTTCGCTGGAAAGCGGCCTGTTGGGATATGAATGGGACTCCTCTCCTGACAACGGCTTCATGCCTGCCGGCCTGATCGACCTCTCTTCGACGACACTCCAGCAATCTTCGGCGTTCAACACGGAGTTCGGGAACGTCGACACAAGCGGTACCGCAACCCACAATCTAGTCGAGTACCGTGATCCCACCAGTGGCGCGCTGGTGTTCGGGGCCGGCACCGTCTTTTGGTCATGGGGCCTGTCAAACCAGCACGACCCTTCGCCGGACGGCAATCAGACAAACACCGACCCGAACGTCCAACAGGCAATGGTGAATGTGTTTGCGGACATGGGCATCCAGCCCCAGACGCTGCAGGCCAGTCTGGTGATCGCGAGCCAGTCGACCGATCACACCGCGCCAACGTCCAAGATCACCAACGTGTCATCCTCGTCCGTGATCGAAGGCCAAACCGTAACCGTAAGCGGTACCGCGACTGACGTCGGCGGCGTGATTGGCGGCGTTCAGATTTCGACCGACGGTGGAAAAACGTGGCACGTGACGAGCGGTCAAATTGGCACGCAAACTGTCAATTGGACCTACACTTTCAATGCGCCGGCCAAGGGGTCGTACAGCATCGAAACCCGAGCGGTCGATGACAGCCTAAATCTCGAGACACCGGGTTCCGGCGTGTCGTACACGGTTTCACCGTCCACGTCCCTCAACCTGTTTGGCTCCAGCGCCACGCCTGCTACGGCTGATGTAAGTGACCCAAAGGGCGTGGAAGTCGGCCTCAAGTTCACGTCAAGTACCAACGGCCAAATCACCGGGATCCGCTTCTATAAGGGGTCCCTGAACACCGGCGCCCATCTGGTTGACCTTTGGAGCGCCGGCGGCACGCTGCTGGCGACCGCCACATCCACCAACGAGACCGCCAGTGGCTGGCAGCAGGTGAACTTTTCGAGTCCTGTGAACATTGTTGCAGGCACGACCTACGTCGCCTCGTACCACATGACCAATGGCCAATACTCCGATACGCCTTACTATTTTGACACGCTCCAAAATCCGACAAACGGATCTCTTTCCGCAACGGCTGATGGTCTGAATGGCGTTTACGCCTATTCCTCAGGGAGTATCTTCCCCACTAATATCCCTGTCTCCGGCGACAACTACTGGGTCGATGTCGTCCTTAACGATACTGGCTCGACGACCGAGACGCCGCCGGTGCTGGTGACCCAGACCCCCAACCAGAATGCGGTCGTCGGCTCCGCCTTCTCGCTGACGCTGGCTGGCACCTTCAACGATCCCGACGGCGGCGCTCTCACCTATTCGGCAACCGGCTCGAACGGCGCGGCGCTTCCCTCATGGCTGACGTTCAACGCGGCGACACGAACTTTCAGCGGCACGCCGACATCGGCAAATGTCGGCACCGCCGGCGTCCAGGTTTCGGCCACCGATCCTGCCGGCCTTTCTGCCAGTGAGACCTTTAATATCGCCGTAACCACGACGTCCGCGACGGTGAGCCTGTTCACCGCATCGAACATCCCGACGCAGACCAGTTTGAATGATGGCTCGCCGCTCGAGGTCGGGGTGAAGTTCACCTCGTCCACTGCCGGCCAGATCACCGCGCTCAAGTTCTACCGCAGTCCCGGCGATACCGGCTCCGATCTCCTCGACCTGTGGACCTCGACCGGCACCAAGCTTGCCAGCGCCACCTTCACCAACACCACCGCAAGCGGCTGGCAGACCGTGACCTTGGCGACGCCGGTCTCGATCGCTGCCAACACCACCTATGTCGCGTCCTATCACACAAACGGCGCGTATGCAGCCACCAGCAATTTCTTCACCAACGCCGTATCGAGCGGCGCGCTGACGGCGCCCTCTTCCGCCTCGTCCGGCGGCAACGGGGTTTACTCCTATGGCGGCACCAGCACCGCCGGCATCTTCCCGACCAGCAGCTTCAGCGCGTCCAACTACTACGCCGACGTGGTGTTCTCGCCTGGCTCGACGACCGACACGCCGCCGGTGCTCGTGACCCAGACCCCCAACCAGAGTGCGGTTGCCGGCTCGGCCTTCTCGCTGACGCTGTCTGCCGGCACCTTCAATGATCCCGACGGCGGCGCTCTCACCTATTCGGCAACCGGCTCGAACGGCGCGGCGCTTCCCGCATGGCTGACGTTCAGCGCGGCGACACGAACTTTCAGCGGCACGCCGACATCGGCAAATGTCGGCACCGCCGGCGTCCAGGTTTCGG
>NZ_JAQMIL010000065.1:0-56701 GCF_029990105.1 Bradyrhizobium sp. Arg237L
CGCTTTAGGTTATTGTTTGAGCATGATCTTTTCGGAAAACCGCTTCACACTTTTCCGGATCATGCTCTAGCAATCGGCGTCCAAGATTGAAGGCCGCCTTAGCTGGCGGCCTTCTTCATCACAGAGGCGTCTAAGGGTCCAGAACCGGACATCACCTGGCAAAGGGCAGAAGTGGCGCCTTGATTGTGGTAGCGGGCTCAAGCTCGACGGGGCCATGCAGGCAGGACCGCAGGGTTTCGATCTCCGGACAATCCGAGGTGCCAAGCGGGCCGATCAGGAAGCCGCTTTCCAGAGGCTCGCACCTGTAACCCGGATAGCGCTGCAACCTTTGCGCGATCACTACATCGACCTTGCCCTCGAGCAGCTCGTGCAGACCCGCCGGCTGGCTGAGGCGAATGGCTACCTGTGGCTGGGCCACGCGGAACTGCGCCAGGCGCGTCCGCAACCCATCGACGACGAAGCTCGCATATACCCCAATATGCAACAGACTAGTGACGCCCTCAGGCCTGAGTTCGGCAGTGGCGTCGGCGAGGCACCGAAACGCCTGGCGTACTCCCATGAGATAGGCTTCGCCGGGAGAAGTCAGGATTACCTGCCGCGTCCGCCGCTCGAACAGCTGCACCCCCAGCCGCTCCTCCAGTAGGCGGACTTGCTGGCTGACGGCACCGGCAGTGACGTGCAGCTCGTGGGCGGCCTGCTTGAAGCTGAGATGCCGGGCGGCGGCCTCAAAGGCGCGCAGGGCATTGAGTGGCGGCAGCAGATACGTCATGGCCGGCTCCGAGCGATGCGGTGGGGCGGGAGGATGCATGAGTTTCGCTCGCTCTACAAAAGAGAAATCCTGCTTTGTCGCCGGTGAAGGCGGGCGATACCCCATGGCTGACCTACACGCAAAGCCCGAGGAAACCTGCCGCAGTGCCGCCTGAAATGCCGTCGATCGAGACTTCGTATTCCTGGATTCGCCTCGTCGTCTCCATCACCCTCAGTACACTGGGCTGCGTCGGCATGTGGTCTCTGATCGTGGCGTTGCCAGCCGTGCAGGCTGATTTCAACGTGCCTCGCGCCGACGCGACTCTGCCCTACACACTCACCACCATCGGTTTCATGATCGGCGGCATCATTGTCGGCCGATTGGCAGATCGATTCGGCATCTTGCCACCCCTGGTCGGGGGCACGATCCTGATGAGCCTCGGCTACGTCCTCACTGCCTCCGCTCCGAACCTGTCTGTCATCGCGGTTATCTCCGGCGTCACGATCGGACTCGGCGGCGCAGCGAGCTTCGCGCCCCTGGTGGCCGACGCCTCGCTGTGGTTCGATCGGCACCGCGGCCTCGCCATTTCCTTGGCTACTGCTGGCAGCTCTCTTGCCGGAGTGGTCTGGCCACCAATCGTCCAACATTCCATCGCTGCGGTCGGTTGGCGGCAGACCCATGTCGGCATCGGCATATTCTGCCTGGCAACGATGCTGCCGCTCGCGCTGGTTCTGCGGCGGCGGCCGACATCCCACAAGGCTGCGCTCGAAGCGGCGAGCACCGGCAATACCAACCAAGCCATCGGCCTGGCTCCGAGTGTCACCCAAGGTCTGCTGGCCTTCGCAGGCCTGTGCTGCTGCGTCGCCATGTCGATGCCGCAAGTCCACCTGGTCGCCTACTGCGGCGATCTGGGATACGGCCCTGCGCGCGGAGCCGAGATGCTGGCGGTCATGCTCGGCTTTGGTGTGGCGAGCCGTCTGATCCTCGGCTGGGTGTTGAACCCCATCGGCGGCCTGCCGACCTTGCTGCTGGGCTCGGCGATGCAGGCCATTGCACTCGCGCTTTATCTGCCGTTCAACGGGCTGGTCTCACTCTACGTCATTTCCGCTGTTTTCGGCCTGGCGCAGGGTGGCATCGTGCCGAGTTATGCGGTGATCATCCGTGAGCTGTTCCCGGCGCAGGAGGCCGGCTTTCGCGTCAGCCTCGCCATCTCGGTCACTCTCGCCGGCATGGCGCTGGGGGGCTGGATGGCCGGCGCGATCTACGACTGGACCGGTTCCTACGCAGCGGCGCTGCTCAATGGCATCGCCTGGAACATCGTGAATATGGCGATCGCAGTCTGGCTGCTACACCGCAAGCGTCAGTGTGCTGTCGTCGCTTGCGCCGCGACCTAGACTGTACTTGCGACCTAGCCCGCGCGGTGAATACACGATCAAGAACGCTTGCGTTCAGAGGCGCAAATGCTCGGATCGAAGGCTGCAAAGACCGCAGGGACGTTTCCCTGTGCGAAGTCCTCGTAGGCTTTGCGAATAATCATCGCATTTGATCTGGTCACTGGCTTCTCCCTTGTGTTGGCTCATCTCCATTGCCGCATCCATCCGCCCTCTCGACCCAAGGTACGCTCTGCCTCGTTTATGGCGGGGATGCGGAAGGGGCGTAGGCGCGCCCCAATGTCCGGACGTGGCCCTTGTCAGACTCGCGGGTCCGACCGAATGTCCGCTTTGCGCCAAGAGCTGCTCTCCCCGCCGGGTCGCATTATGACCCCGAGCCGACCTTCACGATTCGGCCGCGTACGTTCTGCCTTTCGTCAAGCAATCCATAAATCCTGCGATCACTGCCCCCACTCCACCTCGCCCAAAGCACCCATCGGAATCTTGAGATAGCGGTGACCGTTGCTCTCGGGTTCCGGAAGTCGGCCCCCACGGATGTTGACCTGTAGGGCGGAGAGGATGAGCTTCGGCATCGGCAAGCTCTCGTCCCGTGCTTTACGGAGAGCGACGAACTTTGACTTACCCACTCCCGCGAGGTGGGCATTTCGCGTCTTCTGCTCTGCGACCGTACTTTCCCAGCGGGGCGCACGACCATCGGGCTGATAATCATGACCGGTAAAGATGCGCGTTTCCTCCGGGAGGGCAAGGATGGCCTGCAGCGAATCCCAGAGCTGCTCCGCATTGCCGCCCGGGAAATCGGCGCGTGCCGTGCCGGAGTCGGGCATGAAGATCGTGTCATGCACGAAGGCGGCGTCGCCAATCACGTAGGTGATCGACGCCAGCGTGTGGCCTGGTGAAAAGAGAACGCGCGCGTCGAGCGAGCCGATAGTGAAGCGCTCGCCGTTCTCGAAAAGATGATCCCACTGCGAGCCGTCGGTCTTAAGCTCGGGCCAGTTGTAGATGGACTGCCACAGAAGCTGGACATCGACCACATGTGCGCCGATCGCGGTCGGCGCGCCGGTCTTCTCATGCAGATAGTGAGCGGCGGAGAAGTGGTCGGCATGCGGATGGGTATCGAGAATCCACTGTACGGTCAGTTTCTCCTCCGCCACGTAGCGCAGGATGGCATCGGCGTTCACCGTGGCGACAGAGCCCGATTTTTCATCGAAATCCAGGACGGGATCGATGATCGCGCATTGTCCGGTCGCAGGATCCGACACGACATATTGCACGCTGAAAGTGCGCGGGTCGAAGAAGCCCTTTACGCGCGTCCGCCGCTCAGCCTCGCGTGCTAGCCATTGGGCGGCAACCGAAAGATCGACGCCCCATTGCCCGCCGAGTGCGGGCAGATTCTCGCGGGCCAGGCGCCCATCCAGCACCTCGCCGATGGCATGCAGGTTCGCGGAGCGGATACCGCTTCTGCAATGCGCGAAGACGGGGCCGGTGCTCTCGGACACCGCCTTCTGGAAGGACCGCACATCGGCTTCGGTGATCGTCGTTGCAGTCACGGGTATGAAATGGAAGGCCATGCCTCCCGCCTCGGCTGCCTGTTGCTCAGCCGCGGGGCTCGGCTGGTCCGGGTGTTCGCCGCCCGGCCGGTTGCTGATGACGCCCTTGAAACCGGCCGCGGCAAGATCGGGGAAGGCGCCGAGCTCCGGCTGGGGAGCAATGAAGAGCTTGTCGGAAATCTGCGTTGCGGACGCAACCGGTGTTACGGCGTCGGTCATTTCACCCTCCTGAGGGTACGGCCGAGCATCATTCGGCCGCTGCTATAAGTCTTCGAGCGTCAGGCAAAATGCCCCGGTCATGGAGAGCCGTCTGTGACGCCAGGGAGCTGCCGTAGAGGTGCGAGGGGGGCGAGCGGCAGGAGTTCGAACTGCATGAGGTGCGCCTGCCCTAGCGGCAGGGCTTCCAGCATCGCATGGGCTTCCTTGGGGTCCTTCGCGTTGAGGAGGAAGACAACGCCGTTCCGGTCGGCGAGCGAGAACCACTGTTCGATCTTGCCGGCCAGATAGAGCTTCACAGTCTCGCGGACCTCGGTAGGCAGAATGGCGCGAACGGAGGCAAGGCTGGTGCCCGGGGTGATCGTGCCGATCGCCAGGATGCGGGTGGTCGGCGCGGCGTATTGCTGAGTCTGCGCTTGGCCAGGCATGGTGGCGGCTGTCCAGGCCAGTCCGGCCGCAAGTGCGGCCCACAGCGTTCGTTTCATGGTGAGTCTCCTGCGATCAGGGAGCGCACGCCCGGCCACCAGGGACCGGGCGTCGCTTGTAATCAGGCATTGAGCATGATGCGGGCGGCTTCCTCGGCGGCGTCGATCTGCGGCCAGTGCCCGGCGTCTAGCGCATGGAGCGAGGCTTTTCGGAGCTGAGCCTGGAGGAACGCCGCTGTCGAGAGATGCAGGTAGGGGTCGTTGCGGCCCCAGATGAGCTGCACGGGCACCTCCGCGCGGCGCAGCGCCACGATACGCCCGGTATTTGCAGCAACCTCGTCCTTCAGCTGGCTGGTCATCTGCGCGAATGCGACGGCAGCGCTCGGCTGCTGGCGGAAGTTGGCGTCGATCAGCGGCCCAAGCAATTCCTGGTAGCGCGTCTGGCCTGCCGCCGCCGCATCGCCCAGCAGCAACTGGCGCTGGAACTCGATCAGCCAGGCGAATTGCTGCGGGCTCGCCAGGAAATGGTGCGCCAGCGCTTGCAGCGGTTTGTGCGAGAAAATTTCGATTAACTCCGGCACGAGAAGGCCAGGCGCCTCGCCGTAGAAGACGTTCATCAGCACGACGGATGCGACGCGCTCGGGATGTAGGAGCGCTAGGTTGAGGGCGGCCGGCCCGCCGGCGTCATGGCCGACCAGCACAACGCGGTCGAGCTGCAGGGCATCGAGCACCGCTTCGACGTCGCCGCGCTGCTGGGCGAAACTGTACTGTGCACCCTCCGGCTTGTCGGAGGCGCCGAAGCCGAGGAAGTCCACGGTGATGGCCCGGCGGCCGCCGGCGACGAGGTGCGGGATGAGATCGTCGTAGATGTGCCCGTTATCCGGGAAGCCGTGCAGCATCACGAAGGCAGGGCCGTTACCGGCATAGTCCCGCACATAGATGTTCCCGCCAGCGGTGGGCACGCGGCGTTGGGTGAAAGTGGTCATTTGCTGTCTCCATTGTCTGGCGCGGAAGGCCGTCCAGCCTCCACCGCGCGGTTCATTTCTTTTGTGCGAGAGGTCCGGATTACGCTGCCTGGCCGTAGCGAGCCGCTGCATGCTGGCGGGAGAGGTTGGGGCCAAGGCGGCTGCGGGCGGCATCGAAGCTGTCCCAATCGGCGCGGTCCGGCAGCGAGGGGATGGTGACATCTTCGCCCATGTCGAGGCCGGCGAGCGCAGCGTCCACCAGCTCTTCGGCTTCCATCACCATTTTGGCCGGCAGGGACTCGCCGGCGGGACCCCAGAAGGCGGTGCGGGTGGCGCCCGGAAGCACGGCCTGGACCTGCACGCCTCGGGGCGCCATTTCTTGGCGGAGCGAGATCGTGAGGTTCAGGATATAGGCCTTAGTGCCGCTATAGGCGCCGCTGAAAAGCTCCGGCGCTAGGGCGAGCGCCGAGGATATATTGACGATGGTGCCTCGCCCGGCGGCTGAAAAGGCGCTGGCAGCGGCGGCGGCCAGTCGGGTCGGCGCCGCCACGTTCACGTGGATCATGCGGTCCAGCGCATCAATATCGGCATCTGCGAGGCCCGGGGCGGCGCCAATGCCGGCATTGTTGACCAGCATGGAGATGGCGCTGTCTGTGCGCAGTCGCTCTTCTACGCGTCGGAGATCGGCCACCTTGGTCAAATCCGCGCGGATCGTCTCCACGGCAACACCATGGCGGGTGGTGGATTCGGCTACTGCGGTCAGCCGGCCGGCATCTCGGGCCACCAGGATCAGGTCGTAGCCGCGGCGGCCCAACCGATCGGCATAGACGGCGCCGATGCCGCCGGATGCTCCAGTGATCAGGGCGGCTTTGCGGGTGGAGGTATTCATCTTCGGCTTCCTTTCGGTGTTTCGATGAAAAGGAAGATAGACCCTCCTATCGGGCGCGATAATCATCTAAGATTGGCAATCATTTTCCTGTAGATTGGCACAATCATGGATCGGTTGGATGCGATGTCGACCCTGCTCGCGGTGGTGGAGACTGGGAGTTTCTCGGGCGCATCTCGCAAGATGCGGGTGCCGGTGACAACCGTGAGCAGGCGCGTTGCGGAGCTGGAGGCGCATCTGCGCACCAAGCTGCTGCAGCGCACGACGCGAAAGGTGAAGCTGACAGATGCCGGTGCACCCTATGTCGTGGCCTGCCGCAAGGTGCTGGAGCAGATCAGTGAGGCGGAGCGTAACGCGGCGGGCGAGTACCAAAGCCCCCGCGGCGAACTAACGGTGACGGCGCCCCTCGTGTTCGGGCGGATGCATCTCGTGCCTATCATCGCCGAGTTCATGACGCAGTTCGTCGATGTCCGGCTGAACTGCCGGTTCCACGACCGCAATCTCGATCTGCAGGACGAAGGCATCGACGTCGCGGTCCGCGTCGGCCCACTATCGGACAGCCGCTGGCGCGCCCGGCGCGTCTGCACCGTTCAGCGTGTCGTCTGCGCAAGCCCCCACTATCTTGCGCGGCGCGGCGAGCCCCTCACGCTCGCCGATATCAATACGCATGACTGCGTGAGCTTCCATGGTCTTGATCCGCCGGGAAGCTGGTTGTTCCCGACGTCAGAAGGCACCGCCTCAGTGCCGATCCGCTCCCGCATTATGTTCGATACAATCGAATCGGCGATTGATGCCGGCATTGCGGGAATAGGGCTGATCCGCGTCCTCTCCTACCATGTCCGCCCCGCCATCCGCTCAGGCCTCCTGCGAGAGGTGCTGGCTGAGTTCGCGCCGCCGGAGGCGCCGGTACAGATCATCCATCGCCATGACGAGCTGGTGCCGCTGAAGGTGCGCGCCTTCATCGATTTCAGCGTGCCGCGCCTGGAGACACTACTGGCGTTGTAAATTTCATAAGCTCTGCCCCCAGCACGTCTATCCATGGAATATGCTCGTGGTGCCCGCTTTCGAAGCGGTGCGAAGTCCGTTGACTTCTTCAGTTCGACTTCGAGAGCCTTCAGGCGGCCTTCTGCTTTGCGCACCACTTCCGTTATTGGCCCTTCTCAGACTCGCGGGTCCGACCGAATGTCCACTTTGCGCCAGGAGTCGCCCTCCACGCCAAGTCGCACTTTGACCCAAAGCCTCCTCTCGGGGCCGGCTCTGCTCACGTCAGTGCGGACATTGGTCAGGACCTGCGGACCCAGGCGATGGTCGTTTCCGCCGCCGATCGGCACGTACGAGGGTGAATCGATGCCGCTCTCGGACTTTTGCTCATCCCCAGCGCGGTCGCGGCCTGGCCCGATTCAGCAGGTCACGTGAAAAAGGCCGATCTTCTTCGCATGCGAGCTGTTGAACGTGTGAATCGCCTTGGGCGTCGGCTGCAGCAGGACCGTGCAGCCCTTTCTCGCAAAATACGCGTCAGCTTCCGGCGATAGATGCACATTGCCGAACTGGCCCGAGCCCAGAATGAGCTGCTCACATCCCTTCTCGAAGACGAACTTCGCTTCGTCCTTCGAGAGGACATGCGAGGTGCCGTAGTACTTCTTCGACAGCTTCTTCTTCCGCCTTGCCACTTCGCCGGACAGACGAATGATCACGTCGTGTTCATAGGTCTCTCCGTCAATCGTGATGGTGCCGAATGTAGTGCGTTCGATCTTCATGGACTGACCTCCTCATGATCTCGACACGAGGCCCCGACCCGGCAGACGAGCCTTATTCTACCTGATTGTATCAAGCCGTGCGTAGGTACTTGCGATGTCGCACGCGCGTCCCAGATCGGTCTCTCAGAACCTCAGCGTGAAGCGTCCCTTGACCATGTTGTTGGTGTCGGTCTCGGCAAGCTGGCCGGCATAGAAGATCGAGAGCGAGGTGTTGGCGCTAAACGCCATGTCGAGGCCCGCCTCGATAAGCGCCGCATCGCTGGCGATGGGCACCCCGGAGATGGCGAAGGGCGTCGTGCCGGGGCCGAAGGCGAATAGCGCCTGCGGCGTGATATCGCCGAAGGCGTGCTGCCAGGCGAGCCTGCCCTTGAAGGCCGTGGGGATGGGGCCGAGGAGGAAGGGCACGCTGATGCGGGCACCCAGGGTGGAATAGGTCACGCCCTCGCTGCCGCCGTAGCCGGTCAGCGCGGAGGAGCCGCCGATCTCGGTGAGGCCGCTGAGATCCACGTTGACGTAGGCCAGCCCTGCGAACGGCTCGAGGCTCACGCTGGCGGAGGAGAGCCCATAGCCCACCTCGCCGAACACCTGGCCCGTGCGGGCCGAGGTGTCGGCGGAAAGCGCATTATAGAAGCCGGGGAAGACCACGCTGCGGTCCGCGCTGATGTCCGCCCAGCTATAGGCCCCGCCGAACCGCACCCCCAAGGCCCCGAAGCTCGTTCCGCCATAGACCGCCACATGGGCATTGTCGCTGGAGAAGGACGAGGAGCGCGCATCCACGTGGTAGTTGGACGACGAGTAGCCGGCGGCGAAGCCGAGGCGCCAGTCGCCTGTCCCGCCGGAGAAGGTGCGGTCATAGCCGACGATGATGCCGGAGACATCGCCGGAGATGGTGGCGGCATTGCCGTTGCCGTCGATCCGGCCCCAGGTGCCGAAGCCCTGGGCCCAGAAGGCGTTGGGCGTGCCCGGCAGCTCGATGACGTCGGTGCCGGATCGGGCTTTGGTGGCATAAGCGAGCGGCGCGGCGGCGGGCGCCGCCACCGGCAGCCGAGCCCGGTCCAGCACCGCCCGGCGCAGGATCAGGCTCTCGTCCTGGAGAACGGACATGGCCGACGGATAGACCTCGCCGGAAAGCGCATTGAACACGCCGGGCACGCCGGAGACCGGCAAGGTGACGATAGCGTTGAACAGCGTGTTGCCGATCCCCAGAGCCTGGGCGGCATTGGCCACGGCAAACTCGTTGGCCGTGGTCGCATAGGAAGCGAAGCGCGGGCTGGAGCCGCCACCGCCGCCACCACCCCCACCATTGCTTCCGTCGTCATAGACCAGCGTCAGATAGACGTTCCGGGCGTCGTAACTGAGGGTCGGGGTGAGGAAGGCGAAGTCGGAGGACACCGAGCCGAAGGTGCCGCTCACTGCCCTGGAGGTGGTGAGGATGGCATAGGTGGTGTTGGGGCCATAGACGCCAGGCACGGCGAGCACCTGAACGCCGGCGCCAGTGTCGATGCTCACCGCCCCGGTCGAGGTGATGAGGTCGTGCTGGCCCTGGGGCGTCACATCCACCTGATAGATGGAGCCGGCATTAAAGCTCACGGCGCCGTTCACCGTGAGGGTGCCGGGCGGGTTGCCCGGCGCCACCATGCCACCGCTGCCCACCGACAGAGCGCCGATGGTGCCGCTGCCCTTCAGCAGGCCGCCGGAGAGCACGTTGACAGCTCCGGTTCCCGCCGCCGTCGAGCTGCCCAGAACCAGCGTGCCGGAGGACACCGTGGTGCCGCCGGAATAGCTGTTCGCGCCCGCGAGGACGAGCGTGCCGGCGCCTAACTTCGTGAGGCTGCCGGTGCCCGAAAGCACCTGGGCGATGGTGAAGGTATTCGCTGTATCCGCAATATCGAAGCCGCCGCCATTGGCGCCCAGATTGATGGCGCGGTTCGTGGAGGTGAATGCCGTTCCCGTCACCTGCAGCGTGCCGCCATTCAGCGTTATCCCGCCCGATGGGGCGCCAAGACTTTCGTTGGCAGAGACTGATACGCTGCCCGCTTCGATAAGGGTGCCACCCGAATAAGTATTCGGACCGCTGAGCACCAGCGTTCCGCTGCCGTTCTTTACCAGTGTGCCGCCACCGTCGACGATGCCTGTGAGGGTGAGCTGCGCATCTGTGAGGAATGTGCCGCCACCGCTGCCGAGGGTCACGTTGCGGCTCATGGAAAATGCCTGAGTGTTCTCCAGCGCACCGCCATCGAGGGTGAGCCTCGCGGCGGCACTGCCGATGCTCTCGCTGGCGGCGACGGAGAGCGTGCCACCTCTCACGGTGGCGCTGTTGAAGGCGTTGTTGCCGGAGACGATCCAGGTTCCGCCATCCACCACGAGCGCATTGAAGCCCACATAACTGCCGTCGTATTGGCCGGTGCCCGCGCCCAACAATTCCAGCGTCTTGGGACCGGGACCGGACAGGAGGCCGGCAGACACCGTGCCGTTGATGATGGAGGTCGTGCTGATCTTCAGCGTGACGTCGTAGCCGCTCAGTTCCACATTTCCATTGATGGTGCCGGTATTGATGAGAGCGGATGTGCCGTTGCCTTGCTGGGTTATCGCCATGCCGAGGGGACCCGTCCCCTCTATGGTGCCATGGTTCTCGATGGCGATGGTGCCGGTACCGATGTTGGCGTTTATGCCGGCTCCACCGCGGATGAGGCCGCCGACACCGTTGGTGATCGAGGTGCCGCTCCCGTTCACCCGGATGCCGTCGCCCTGAGGCAGCGTCGCGCCATTGAGTGTGGTGCCCAGGCCGCCCTGTCCTCCGGCTCCCCCTTCGATGGAGCCGGAATTGGAGAGGCTGTTGCCTCCGGCCATGAGAACGCCAGTTCCCCCAGCCCCGCCCGCTCCACCAAAGCCACCTCCCGGCGAGGTGCCGCCATCCGCGCCCGTATTGCCGCCATTGCCACCCGCTCCGCCGACAATCCGGCCGGCATTCATGAGCGTCGCATTTGCCGCGCCTTCCGGCGCTCCCAGCGTGACGCCCGCGCCGCCGGCGCCGCCGTTCCCCCCGTTGGCGCCCCGCGATATGCCTGAATTGCCGCCTATGGCTCCGGCTCCGCCCTCGCCTCCCGTAATGGTGCTCGAGTTGAGCAGCATATTGTTGGCATCGACCACGATGCCGTTGCCGCCGGCACCGCCGTTCCCGGCCTTTGATCCTGTTGCGGCGCCGTTCACTCCGCCTCCGCCCGCGCCGCCGGCGCCACCGGTGACAGACATGCCGTTGGTGAGGGTAATTCCGGTGTCGAGCCGCATGCCGACGCCGCCACCCCCACCATTGCCGCCCGCACCCGGAAGGGCACCCGTGCCTCCCATCCCGCCGGCACCGCCGGCGCCGCCATTCATCACGGCCTGATTGGTGATGCTGGAGGGGATCGCCTCCGAGAGAATGCCTCCCGTCCCGCCCATCCCGCCGGCACCGCCAGCGCCTCCGACGGGGAATCCCGTCGAACCGCCCGAGCCCGCGCCGCCGGCGCCCCCGGCATAGCTATTGGTCCCGCTGATAATGCCGGCGCTATCTATGATGACGGTTGGCGTCCCACCGGCTCCGCCACCCGGCGTGCCTGGCGCTCCGACGAAGTCATCCGCCGAAACGGGACCTCCAAGGACGACCAGAAAAGGTAATGCCACACCGCAGGACAGGGCTGATCGCTGTAACACGCGCGCGCGGAAGCTACCGACCCCAACCCTGCCCAGCCCAAACGCACTCATCACCAATTCCCTTGTGTCGATCGACGCAGAGAATCCTTTCTAGCGGCAAGGAAGGCGGCATCATTGATCGAGCGTCCCAACGCCTGGGCGCTTCACTCACAGTGACCCAGTTGGGAGATCCACCCCAGCAGTTCCGTCCTCCGCATGCCGGCCCAACTGAGGTCGAGGCTCGCAAAATGGCGCCTCGCAGGGTCGGCCGCATCGCGCACGTCGCCGGGTGTCAGGCCAAAGCTGCGTTGGAAGGCGCGCACGAAGGCGGCATCGCTGGAGAAGCCGCATTCGACGGCCACATCGATGATGCGGCGCTGGCGCAGACCCGGCGAGGAGAGCAGCGAAAAGGCATGCAGCAGCCGCCGCCGCTGGATGAGCCTGACCAGCCCGCCCTCAGCCTCGAGCGCGCGATAGAGGGCCGAGCGCGAAACGTTGAACCGCGCACAGATCGTGGCGACATCGAGAGCGCCATCATCGATATGACGCTCCACATGCGAGAGCACCTCCTGCAGGATCTTCGCGTTGCGCGGATGCGGCGTTTCGTCCGCGAACTCGGCGCGGGCGCCGAATGCCTGCGCTATGAGCGGCATTGCGGCTCGAACCTCGGCCGCGCCCTCTTCGAGCGTCATGAACCGGGCCCGTCGCCAGAGCGAGAGCAAAAGCCCGCCGACAAGCCTGGCCTGCGGCGAGCCCGCCGGGAGGATGGTTCCGCCGGCCGCGTCGGGCTCGCTCAACATGGGCGCCAAAAGGCATCGCGGCACGATGAAGACCAGCGAGTGAGCGAAGCCGCCATTCACGGGAGCCGTCGTCCAGTAGCGGCCGACATGCGTCATGTCGATGAGGCCGACGTCTCCCGGACGGACGGTGAAGCCGCGCCTTTCCGTTTCCGCGTGGGTCTGGCCTTGGAGATGGAATTGCAGTTGGTAATGATCGGCGCTGCCGCGCCTCACATGTCCTGGCGTCCGGTCATACAAGAGAGAGCTGACGCGCCCATCGACCAGAAGAGCCTGACCAAGGTGGGCCGTTGCTGTGACGTTGCCGAACTCCCCCGCCGCGCCTAGCAGAAAGAGGTCCGTCAGCTCTGCCGTCAGATCGCGCATGGCGGAAAAGCCGAGGGCCGAACGATCGAGGCGTGAAGCGGAAATGATGATCCCGTTTGGCCGCGCTTCAGCGGCGCCCCGTGGCACGTCCCTGTTCCTCATCTCAAATCTCTACATGGTGTCGTCCGTTCTAAATCTGCGGAGCGATCGGCGCCAGAGGCCTAATCCGCCAGCTTCCATTTCCTTTGCGCACCTTCGGCTCCGTGGGGCTAGACGCCCTGTGCGCAACGAAGCGGCATGCGATGGCAGATCGGGTCACGGCGTGAGGTCCGCGTCGCATTCCCTGAGCGAGACGCATCACCACTGTCCGATCATTGCGTTGCGGAGGGCCTCGGCTGTCTTGTGGGCACGTTCGATTTCGGCGACGCAAGCCGACGGTACTGGTGGCAACCTGCCGAAAGTGCATAGCGCGTGCGGGGCGCTTCGAGCAATTTCCAAACAGGAAACCATCAAAGCACATGAAGGGCAGTCGTCGGCCCGACCTTTCAATGTGGAGGCGTTCTTCCAAGGGCGCCCGCGGCCAAGAAATCAAACACACACGAATCGTCCGCGTTTGAGGGGGACCAACTCAGAGAGCAGGAAAGGCTCAAGGCGCGAAAATGACGGCCCCTTCCAAGCCAGCCCAACCATTCGAAGGAAGGGAGAGTCCCATGAAACGTCTATCATTGGTCATCGGCATGCTGGCCGCGCTCGCGGCTCCCGGTGCATCGGCTCAATCGATTGACTGACCGGCATCTATACGTGCGTCGACAAGTGTCGGGGAAGCCTGCCTGCCCATGTGACGCAGAACGGATATAGCGTGAATCTTTTGACCGCGTCCCTGGCCTATCGGCACGCTCTATCACCGCGACACCGTGCTGCCGCCGCGCCTCCTGAAGCGTTTGCGCAGCGAGGGCGACCTCGATCCCGCCTCTCGCCCTAACAGACATCGCTTTGCAGCGTCCACCCTTCGCCCGGTCCACTGTGTTAAATTGCGTGAGAAGTCCGGCGATCGGGGCTTCCGTCGACAGATGCGCCTTCGCAGGCCTCTCCAATGTGCTATTCTGATCGCAGAGGCCATAGGTATACCATGACGGGTATTGCAGAGTGGCTAGCATCGATCGGCTTGGGAGAGTACGCCCAGCGTTTCGCCGAGAACGCCATCGACCTCTCGGTCGTCGGCGATCTCACGGAGCAGGACCTCAAGGATCTCGGCGTCCTGCTTGGGCACCGGCGCAAGATTCTGCGCGCGATTGCAGAACTCAAGAGTGAAATCCCTGTATCGGCCCGAACGGGCGCCAAACCAGCGCCGCGGGACAGCGCCGAGCGGCGCCAACTCACGGTCATGTTTTGCGATCTGGTGGATTCGTCGGCACTTTCGGCGCGACTAGATCCGGAAGACTTGCGCTCGGTCATCAGCGCCTATCACGACTGCATCGCGGAGGTTATCTCCCGGAATGAGGGCGTCATCGCGCGATACATGGGGGATGGCGTGCTTGCCTATTTCGGCTATCCCCAGGCGCACGAGGACGATGCCGAGCAGGCGACACGCGCGGGGCTGGCACTGGTCGATGCCGTGGCCAACCTCCAGACGGACATCGGCACCAAGCTACAGGTCCGCATTGGTATCGCCACCGGCATGGTCGTCGTGGGCGACCTGACCGGTGAAGGTGCCGCCAGGGAGCAGGCGGTCATTGGTGAGACACCGAACCTGGCTGCTCGCCTGCAGCAGTTCGCCGAACCCGGTATGGTGCTGATTTCCGAGAGTACGCACCAGCTCACCGCCGGATATTTCGAATACCGCGACCTCGGCTCGATCGCGCTCAAGGGATGGGCGGAGCCAGTACCTGCCTGGCAGGTGCTCGGGATAAGCCGAGTGGAAAGCCGCTTCGAGGCGCAGCGCAAGACTCGATTAACACCGCTGATCGGGCGTGACGAGGAGATCGAGCTGCTGTTGCGGCGCTGGCAGCATGCCGCGTCAGGCGAAGGCTGCGTGGTGGTTCTAACTGGAGAGCCAGGCATCGGTAAGTCGCACATTGCGCTGGCGCTTCAAGAGCGACTCCGGACCGAACCACACATTACGGTACGCCATTTCTGCTCGGCGCACCACACCAACAGTGCGCTGTATCCATTCATCGCCAATCTCGAACGTGCTGCCCGGTTCGAGCGAGGCGAGACGCCGACGGAGAAGTTTGCCAAGCTTGAAGCTCTGCTCTTGCGGTCTGGCGCTGAAGCAGACCGTGTGGTGCCGGCTCTGGCCAACCTTCTGTCGCTGCCGCTCAGCGAGCGCTACCGCCTGCCCGAGCTGAGTCCGCAGAAGCGCAAGGAGATGACGCTGGCGGCGTTCCTGGCTCAGCTCGACGCATTGGCGGCGCGGCAGCCAGTGTTTGTCATCTTTGAGGATGCCCATTGGGCGGACCCGACTTCGCTGGAGCTGCTCGCGGTTACACTGGAAAGGATGCCGCGACTTCGCGTGCTGCTGCTGATCACCGCCAGACCAGAGTTCACGCCGCCCTGGCCTGGTCATGCACATGTGACGACGGTCCCGCTCACACGGCTGAGCCGGCGCAGCGGGGCGGCATTGGTCAAGCGCATCACAGCCGGCAAGACGCTCCCGGAGGAGGTCATGGACCAAATCCTCTCCCGTACCGATGGCGTGCCCCTGTTCGTCGAGGAACTGACCAAGGCCGTGCTCGAAACCGGGCTGCTGCAGGAGCGGGACGACCATTACATGCTCAGCCGTCCGCTACCCTCGATGGCGATTCCAACGACATTGAACGCATCCCTGATGGCCAGACTAGACCGATTGGCCCCGGTAAAGGACGTGGCTCAGATCGGCGCAGTTGTGGGGCGCGAGTTCTCTTACGAACTGCTGAGGGCCGTTACCGGGTTGCCGAGGCAGAGGCTTGAGGAGGCGCTTGCCCAGTTGGTTCGGGCGGAGCTGATATTCTGCCGGGGCGAGATACCTCGCGCGGTCTACACCTTCAAGCATGCGCTCGTGCGGGACGCTGCCGAAGCCGGACTTCTGAAGAGCCGACGCGCAGCGCTGCATGCCACCATCGCAGACGTCTTCGAGCAACGGTTCCCGGAAATTGTGGAGACTCAACCCGAGACTCTCGCACTCCACCTGACGGAGGCGGGACTGTTCGAAAAGGCAGGAGCATATTGGCTCCAGTCAGGCAAGAAGGCGGCGATGCGCTCCGCCAACCTCGAAGCCATCGCACACTTGCGGAAAGGCATCGAGATCTTGGCCCATTCGGCCGACGGCGCACAGAAGGACAGACGGGAGCTTGATTTCCAATTCGCGCTGGGACCATGCCTAATCGCGACCGAGGGGCCGGCCTCGCCACATGCGGTGGCGACCTTCACTCGTGCGCGCGAGCTATGCCAGCGCCTCGGAGATCCCCCCGAGGAACTACAAATCATGTTTTGGTTGACCACCGCGAGCGTCATGCGTGGTGAGTTGCCGGTCGCCGAGGAAATGATCTCGGCGCTGCTCGATCTCGCGGAGGCGCGCGGCGATCGACCAACATTGCTCAACGCGATGCGTGGGCAAGGGATGATTCGTCTTTTCATGGGACATCTTGCAGGCGCCCACGACGTGATCGAACGGGCCTTCGAAGCGTTCGAGGCGAGCAGCGAGCAGGACAGATTGGCGGCGCGTGCCGCCGGCCAGGATGCGGGCGTGGCCGACCTTGCCCTGATGTCATGGGCGCTCTGGCTGCTGGGCCGCGCAGATACGGCACTCGCACGCCTGAATGCCGCCATTCGGCGTGCCGACGCCATCAGTCATCCGCATTCGCAGGCCTATGGATGTTATTATGCGTCCATTCTCCACGCTCTTCGGGGCGAGTTCCTGACTGCACACCGCTATGCCGAACGCTGTCTCGCCTTGTCGGAGGAACACGGATTCCGGCAATGGCGAGGATTGGCGCGCGCCGTCCGGGGGATAAGCGCCACCTTTCTTGATCCTTCGTCCGCCGCGCTCGCGGAAATCCGGACTGCGATGAAGGAACATCACAGCGCGGGCTATCAGCTCGGCATCACAGCACTCTACGTGCTCCTCTGTCCGGCCTTGCTATCGAGCCAACAATGCGAAGCTACGCTGGAGCTTATCGAACAGGGCCTAGCTACAACCAGGCGTAATAGCGAACGGATATTTGAGGCCGAACTGTATCGACTGAAAGCGCGCGTGTCGCTCTTCCATGGCGTACCGGAAGCCGGCACCGAGGCGCAATCAATGCTCGATCACGCATTGACAATTGCAAGAAGCCAGCACGCCAAGGCCCTTGAACTTCGAGTTGCCGTAGACCTTGCCGCCTTGTGGATCGATCAGGGCGGCAGGCGCGAGAAAGCGCTCGAGCTGCTCGCGCCCATCTACGCCTGGTTCACCGAGGGCCTTGATACGCAGGATCTAAGGCAAGCAAAGGCATTACTCGACCGGCTGCGGTAATTTCGCTTGGACGACCGATATCGTGGCCTGGCTCAGAAGGTCGGCCGTAAAGCTACTTTACCTTGGCGTTAAGCCGCTCGCTTCTGACAATCATGATACGTATCTAGCACCTCCCCCCATCCCTGCGGGTCGTTCTTCTTCGGATCCTCATTTATGAAATGTGGCCCGGCATGCTCCGAAAGCCCTTTGTGTTTGTTGTATGCTTTGATTGCTTGTTCCGTAGCAGCCTTCCCCAGCTTTCGCCCCATATCCAGGTTGCTGTGATTCCATTTGAAACTGATGTGCCCCGGCACCCGAATCTCGACGACGGTGCCTTCCCACTTCTTGTCCCCGGGTTTTGGTGGGTCGTACCGCACATGGTATTTGAACAGCCTGACGTCATCTTCGCCAACGGTCGCAGCGAACAATTGGCAGAGATTTGCCAGCGCATCGTGAAGGTTTTGCGGCTTGCGGACTTGCTTGGCATCGACGATCCTGCTCACCCATATTTCGTGTAGCGGATCGTCTGGCTTATGGTGCTCCTCGAGCAAGCTCTCGAAGTTGACCGTGTCGACCAGGGCTCCTTCGCAGTATGTAACTCCGTCGATCCGTACGGTTTCTTCGACGAAGGGAAGGGCTGAACACGCACATAGGCTGGATGCGCTGATGGGCCCCTTGTACTCTTTCTCGTCGGCTTTCTGGGTCATTGGACGGTTGGAAAACAACGCAAGCTTATGTGCGTCAAGATTCCAGGCGTTGTGAAATATGCATGGCGTTCCAGGTTTTTTCAGCGCCTCGAAATTTATGCTCTTCATAAACTGGCTGTGCGGATAGTTGATCCTGGAGAGGCCAGTGACGTGGGACAGATACATCATGGACGTGAGATAACGAACGAAAGGATTAGGTGCCAGCACCTGATTGAGAATCCATCCGTTTACGTCTCCCCTGTCCAGGTTCGTAAACTTCTTCCCGCCGTCTGTGTCAGGCTGTTGAGCGAACCAGAGCGACATGGACTCCCTGTAGGCATTCATGATGCTGGATGGGCTCCATAAATCCTTATAGGTATTGGGATCTGTGACGAAGTTGGTCACAGCCTTGCCAATGCTCTCCCAATCCGGACCGAACACGGTGTTTATGGGAAAGCGCCTATAGCCTTCATCGTCTCGAAACACGCCATTCTTGAAGAACTGATAGGTCTTTTCCGCCCTATCTTTATTTGCAACGTGATCAAACTGATTGTAGACGATCCCAACCCAAGCGCCGATGCAGGACAATGCCCACACATCAAAGGTTATATCTGCGTCGGCAAGAGCTTCCAGAACCCCAATGTGCAGGCCTGCTGCCGGACCGCCACCGCCGAGCGCTATCGCTCTCTTCACCATTGGTTCCTCCATCTAATCTGTCGTGTGGCTCATTCTCCGATCGAATTTCTGAATTGCGTAGAGATGACGAGATCAGTCGTTCTTGGACAGGCTCATAGATCCAGAATTGCGAAACACCCAGAATTGCGAAACACGTGTGTGCGACGGAGCGGTGGACGTCGATGTTCGACGCTTTCTCGAACATGCTGATCGCACTGGCGCCCGTCGGACAAGAGCCGGCGTTAACGTATCGCGGTCTGGCCCATCCATCTGTGAACCGGTTCACGCAAGATATTTATCGCTGACGATAGTACGCAGTCCCTGTAGTCCAATCGCGGCTTCCGCTGTTGGCCTTCTGAAACAGACCGACCTCTCCCAAATGTTCGCTCTGAGAAGTAGACCAGACCTCTTTCCGTGGAATCCCACCGCCGGCTTATGACCCGAAGCGGCCTCCGGAACATCAAACAACTTTGCATCTGCCTGTTGCCATTTCAGAAGCGTTGGGCCGATGCGCTCGCGGGGCCGGCTATCACCATCATTCAAATTCGGTCACACGGGTCGGCAAGGCGATATTCTCGAATGACACGTTCTAGTTTTGGTTGTGTCAAGATAAAAATGCATGTAGATTAATTTTATTGCGCTTTCAGATGTAAAGCGGAGCGAGCTCGGGGTGGCGTCGAGCACTCAATTTGCCTTGTGCAGCTTGTTAGATCTGCGTCCGCCGCATCTCGCGGGCGTCAGGCTCTGTTCTCGGCCATCGCGATGTTAGCCGTCGAATTTGAGGGTGGCCCATCCAGAATGGCCAGACGACGATCGATGGCGCTGATGACCTGGCGTGAAAAAGGTCCAAGGTGCGCGTAGGCCGCAATCATGGCTACCGCGATTCGTGCCGAGGACGAGTCTCGCTTGGCGCTGTTGAGGAAGGTTCGCCAAAACGGATCGTGCGCTTCGGGAATGGCGGTGACGACGCGATGCACGGTCTCCAGCGCCCGCACCTTGCCACGGATGTCACCGACAGGCAGTTCCTGGCGTTGCCTCGAACGGTCGAGCATCGTCATCAATCGGTCGACACGGCTCGCATACGCGGCAGGGTGATAGACGCTCTCCAGAATTTGTCTGTAGTCCATCAGGATGTCGCGCATCGGACGCGTCGGATCGAAATTGATGCCGTCGGTGCACTGATCGCCGCCGATGGTTGGCCCCATATCATGATTGGGGTGCAGCCGACCCTCGCGGGCAAGGCGGCGTGTGAGCTGCGTGTTTGGCAAGGCATAGAGCAGGCCAACCATGCAGACGGGGATGGCTGCCTCCTCGATGAAGTCGACCATGGCGCCCGCGATCGAGACTTTCTCGCTGTCGAAGCCCACGATGAAGCCCGCCGTGACGAGCATCCCGGCGCCGTATATCCTGTGAATGCTCTCCGCGATATCGCGCCGGGTGTTCTGCTTCTTCTTGGTCGCGGCCAGGGTCGCCGGGTCCGGACTTTCGATGCCGACGAAAATGCCGAAGAAGTTGGCCGCGGCCATCATCTCCAGGAGTTCCCGATCATCGGCCAGATTGATCGAGGCTTCCGTCGAAAACTCGAACGGATAATCGTGCGCGCGTTGCCAGGCGGCGAGTTCCGGAAGAAACAGCTTGAGCGACTTCTTGTTGCCGATGAAGTTATCGTCGACGAAGTCGAGATGGCCGCGATATCCCATCTCGTAGAGCGCATCGAGCTCGGCGAGCATCTGCGGGGTGGTCTTGGTCCGCGGCACCCGTCCGTAAAGTTCGATGATATCGCAAAACTCGCAGGTGAAGGGGCAGCCGCGCGAATACTGCACACCGAGATAGAGATAGTCTTCAAAGTTGAGCAGGTCGAAACGCGGCACTGGCGTCTTGGTGACGTCGGCCTGGAACTTGGGCGCTGTGAACACGCCCGATCGGGCGCCGCTCTCCCAAGCCGCAATGAACTCGCCAATAACACCCTCGGCCTCACCGAGCACCTGAAAGTCGGCTGCGGCATAGATGTGCGGACTGGAGGTCGGGTCGGGGCCACCGACAGCCACCGGCTTGCCCTGTGAGCGACAAAGCTCGATCAGCCGCAGCGTGTCAGCCTGTTGCGGCAACATTCCGCCGGTGAAGACGACGTCAGCCCAGGCAAGATCATCGTCCGAGAGCGACGCCGTATTGCAGTCGACCAGGCGCACCGTCCAGTGGCCCGGTAACATCGCGGCGACGGAAATCAGGCCGAGGGGAGCCGCGGGGCGGCGAACGCCCATCAACTTGCAGGATTCGCCAAAGCTCCAGAACGAGTCCGCGGCGAAGCGCGGATAGAGCATAAGCACGTTGCACGTACGCGGCGTGTCCATGTTTCCTAAGATGGCGTGTCCTAAGATGGCCCATGTCTCGGCCCATCCCCTTACGAGACGAACCTAGCCCCGGCAAGGGCGTACTGGAGCTAAGCTGATGATTCTTACGGGTGCAACAACCGGCTCCGGAGCCAGCAACTGCTACGATCCTTTTTCCAAGGACGTGGCAGAAATGGCACGCAATTGAGCGATTTTTGTGTTCGCGCAGGAGTGATACAGCAGCTCTTGAGACTCAATTTTGGAACTCGCACTCTCCTGCGGCAATCTGCCGTCCACGGTCCGCTTCGCGGAGCATAATGCATGACCGACCTTACCTTGGCGAACGGCAATGTACGACTTGCCGCATCAGTCGATGGCCCGATGGATGCGGTGCCTGTCTTGTTCCTGCATGGGGCAAGCGTAAGTCGTGATACGTGGGACGAAACCAGGCAACGATTGATCGATCGATATTGCGTTTGGACGCTCGATTTTCGTGGTCACGGCCACTCCGATCGCGCGCCGAACTATGACCTTGCGGGTTACATCTCCGATGCCGAGACTGCTCTGGCGGCGATAGGCCGTCCGGCAATCGTCGTTGGGCATTCGCTGGGCGCGTGCGTGGCCGGTGTGCTCAGCCAAACCAATCCGAACATTCGGGCCGTATTCCTTGAGGACCCGCCGTGGTTCCTGGGACGTCTGGAGGAATGGAGCAACTCGATATTCTCGAAGTTGTTCTCACTCTTGCTGTTGCGGCTGACGAAATGGCAGCAGGAGCCTCCGCCGTTCACAACCTATGTCGAGTTTCTTTCCAATGGGCCTGACCGCTTGGGAGGTGTCGTCAAGGACCACATATCGGCCCGCCATTTGCTCAGCCACGCTTCCGCGATACAGCGCGTCGACCCGCGTTGTCTTCGTGATGACTGCTTGAAAGAGGCGTTGTCATCGATATCAACCGAGCGACCGTTCTTGTGCCCAGCAAAGCTCGTTCGAGGCGAAGAACGGTTCGGAGGAGCATTTTCGGATGAACACGCCGGCAGTCTGCTGGCGACCAATCCCCATCTTGAAGTTGTCCAATACAAACAGTGCGGCCATCATCCGCATCGCATGCTGGGGTTTGAACAGCGGTTCTTTGATGATCTTGAGGACTTCATTGCGAAGACCTGAACGGCGGTAGCGACAGTCGATCGCAAGCGCCGCCGTACGGCACGCCTCTAGGCCAACGCCTTTTGGCGACGCACCATTTCAGCAATCCAGACGGGCGCGTAAGGCGGCGTACAGCCCGGCGACGCCGGATAGTCGACGAGAACCTGAAGCTTTTCGCCAATGCCGATGGCGCGAGGGCGGTATCTGCGGTGACGGATGCCAATCTCGGCAAGGCAGTGGTTCATCGACCACTGCTTGGGTGCAGGCGCATCCTTCATCTCCATCTCGATTTGGTCCAGCAGGCCGCCCAAGTCCAACCCATCAGCACGCTTGATCACGCGATCAGTCGTTAAGCTCCAGCCGGCCCGTCCGACCAGATCCGTGCCGTCCTTCCAGCGTAGACGCAGCTCTTCAGCATGCTTCCCAGGCTTGACGATGTTGGTGATAAACCAGTCCAGGAGCTTTGGCGCGCCAATGTCGTGGATCATCGCGTCGAGCTCATCGGCGGAGAAGGCTTTTGGCCTGGCGATCAGGGTCGCCAGCAGCCGTGCAGCCGTGTCACCGGTGGCCCAGAGCTCTTTTGCCAGCTCATGCTGGGTCTTCACGCGCTTGGCGACCGCACGCACTGCAGACAGATTGACGCCATGATCGTCGCCGCGTTCTTCATTGGTTGCGCGCAGCTTTGGATCTTCCAGCAAGGCCAGTTCGGCCATGACGTCGGTAGCTGCGGACATGCAGTTCCTCCATGATCGCCTAAGCATAAGTAATTCTCGGACGTAGACCTATATATCGGACGTAGACCTATATAACAGGTTGTGGTCGCCGACGACCAGAGAGCCGCGAACCACCCTCGAAATACCCGCTCTACAGTCGACGAGAGCGCAGTTTCGGACAGACTTGGTTGGAGGTTCCCTCCGATTCTCGACAGGTCGCAGCGATGCTGCGCATAACCGCTTCAGGTTCGCCCATTCAGCCCACCTGCGCTCATGAACCTTTAGCCAATAGGCAGAGACGTACCAACAGATGATTGTGCCTGCTGCCCGGCCTCCTCCCTCACCCGGGGCGCGCTGGCGGTTTTTCTTTCTACCTCGGCAGGAGAAAATTCGGTCCTATTGTCAGCGGCCTCACATTTCGTTTCAGACCGGCCGGGCTATCAGACTTGAGGGGATCGGTCGGCAGGCAGATCGTGGTCGGAGCATGGTAATTCAGTTCGGCTAGCCGCCAACCAGAGGGTGGGTGGTGCCCAATGCAGCAGATTGCGGACTGGCTCGATAAGCTTGGGCTTGGGCAATACGCGAAGCGTTTTGCCGAGAACGGGATCGATATTGGCATCCTTCCCGAACTGAAAGATGAGGACTTCGACAGGCTCGGAGTGCTGCTCGGCCATCGCCGTAAAATGCTCCGTGCGGTCGCCGAACTCGATCAAGCCGAACTCATCACCGGCTCGGCGCATCGGCACGACGCCGAGAGACGCCATCTCACCGTTATGTTCTGCGACCTGGTAGGCTCGACTGCGCTCTCGGCGCGCCTCGATCCCGAGGACATGTGGGAGGTGATCAGGGCCTACCGGGCTGCCTGCGCGAGGGTCATCGCCGCCTATGACGGCATGATCGCCAGGTTCGTTGGCGATGGAATCCTCGCCTATTTCGGTTATCCCCGCGCACACGAGGATGACGCGGAGCGCGCAGTGCGAGCGGGCCTCGATATCATCGCCGCAATGGGAAAGCTCGAAACGCGCGTGGAAGAACGGGTCGAAGTGCGGATCGCGATCTCGACCGGGCTTGTGGTGGTCGGCGACCTCATCAGCGGGGGTGCGTCGGAGGAGCAGGCGATGGTCGGTGATACACCGAACCTCGCTGCCCGGCTCCAGAGCCTGGCGGAGCCGGGGGTGGTTGTGGTTTCTGCTTCAACGCGCCGGCTGCTCGGCGACCTCTTCACTTTTCGCAATGTCGGCGACCGCGAGGTCAAGGGGATCTCCGATCCCATCGCGGTCTGGGCGGTCGAAGGTGCAGCGGCATCGGAGAGCCGCTTCGAGGCGGTGCGCACGGCGCGCTCGATTGGCTTTGTCGGCCGCAAGGCGGAAATCGAATTCGTGCTCTCGCGCCAGCAACTGGCATGGCAGGGCCAGGGTCAAGTGGTGTTGATTTCCGGTGAGGCCGGAATCGGCAAATCGCGCCTTGTGGCAACGCTGGCCGAGAGCCTCGCGCTGGGGTCGCACCGCCGGGTGCGGTATCAGTGCTCGCCTTACCATACCAACAGTGCGCTTCATCCCTTCATCGCTCAGCTCGAGCGGGCAGCCGGCATCACGTCACAGGACACACCCGCGCAAACGCTCGACAAGCTTGAGGCAATGCTGGCGCTCGGAACGCGGCAGGTGGCGAGTGTGACGCCGCTTATTGCCGCGCTTCTTTCGATCGCAACCGGCGAGCGCTATCCGCCGCTCGGCTTGACCCCAGCACAGCAGCGGCGACAGACATTCGCTGCGCTCCTCGACCAGCTTGAGGGCTTGGCACGGCAGCAACCTGTGCTGATTGTCTGCGAGGATATGCATTGGGCTGATGCCACGACGCTCGAGCTGTACGACCTCGCGGTCGATCGGATCAGGGGACTGCCAATCCTCGTGCTCATGACATTCCGGCCCGAGTTCGAGCCGCCTTGGGCGGGCCTTGCCAATGTCAGCCTGCTGCGGCTCGATCGGCTTGACCGGCAGGACACGCGCGCACTGGTCGAGCAGGTGGCCGTCGGTCGACAGGTGCCGTGCGAAATGATGACGCAGATCATCAACAAGACGGATGGCATCCCGCTCTTCGTCGAGGAATTGACCAAGATGGTGCTGGAGTCCGGACTGCTCGTGGAAGAAGCCGGGCGCTATCGCCTCGATAATCCGCTACCGCCACTCGCCATTCCCGCGACGCTGCACGACTCGCTCATGGCGCGGCTCGACCGGCTGGCGCCGGTCAAGGAGGTTGCCCAGATCGGCGCAGCCATTGGCCGCGACTTCTCATACACGCTGCTGCGATGCGTAGCGGGGCGGGATGAGCTGACGCTGAGCGCCGCGCTGGCGCAGCTCGAACAGGCCGAACTGCTGTTGCGCCGCGGGACGCCACCCGAAGCGAGCTATAGCTTCAAGCATGCACTCGTTCAGGAAGCGGCCTACGAGAGCCTGCTCAAGAGCCGCCGGCAACTGCTGCATAAGCACATTGGCGATGTCCTTCGCGATCAGTTTCCGAGCATGGCCGAGACCGAGCCGGAAGTCGTGGCATATCACTTTACCCAAGCGGGCTTGAGCGGGGCAGCCCTTGAGTGGTGGCGCAAGGCCGGCCAGCAGGCGTTGAAACGCTCGGCCTATTCCGAGGCGATTGCACATCTCGGCAAGGCCGTTGCCATTGCCGATGAACTGCCTGCTGAGCCTGATCGGATGATGAGCAGGCTCCATCTTCAAATCGCATATGGCCGTGCGTTACGAGGCAGCCTCGGGCACAGTGCTCCCGAGACGGTGGCCGCATGGACGCGCGCCCGACAGTTCGCGGCCGACACCAATGATCCGGTTGAACTCGCGCCGATCCATTCGGGCTTGTTCAATGCGTGCCTCACTCACGGCGAGATCGCGCCGATGCGGGAGTTGGCGGATGCGATCATTGGTGCCGCCGACCGACGGCCGGAATCGCCGATAGCCGCCATTGTCGCACACTGGACCAGTGGGGTGACCTGCTGGTTCGCCGGCGAGTACTTGAACGCAAGAATGCATCTCGAACAGGCACTCGCGATCTATGGTGCCGAGCCGGATCCCGCGACGTTCAGGGCCTCCGCGCTCGATCTGCCGTTCGTTATCATGAGGTTTCTTGCCCTGGTGCTTTGGCCGCTTGGAGCGATCGATCGCGCGCGCCGGCTCGCTGCAGAAGCGGTGAGTGGTTCAGGTGAAAAGCGAGCGCTTGCTCAAGCCAATGCGCTCGTTCATCGGGCTGTTTTCGACGGACTATGCGGGGGCATGCTGGAGCAAACCGAGACAATCCTGGCCTTGGGTCTGGCGCGCGACCATACGATGCCGCTGTATGTGGCGGCGGGCACTTATCTGAACGGCCTGGCAAAGTGGCGTGCAGGCGAGCGAATGGTTGGGCTCACGGAAATGCGCCGAGGCTGGACGTTGCTGCACGAGAATGATTGCTATCTCTGTGAACCGTTTTGGGGGATGCATGTTGCCGTGGCGGATGCAGAGGCGGGCCAACCCGAGGCCGGGTTGGAAACTTTAAGGGAATTGATCGGGTGGGCGCAGCAATCCGGCCAGCATTGGCTTGATGCCGAACTGCATCGCGTTCAAGGTGAACTTTTGTTGCGTCATGACGCTGCGAACCTTTCCAGTGCCGAAGATGCCTTCAACAGAGCCCTGGAAATCGCCCGACACCAACAGGCAAGGACGTTCGAGCTACGCGGCGCACTTGGACTTGCGCGCCTGCACAACACAAATGGCCGACCTGGGGCGGTATCCGCAGTGCTCGCTCCCGTCCTCGCTGAATTCGACGCGGGGTGGCAAGATCTCCCCGAAATCAAAGAAGCCGAAGGGCTGCTCAAGGATAGGCATTAGTCAGTCTGCCATTTCGTAACGCTTCTGGAAAAGGAAGAGAATGCCAGTTGGATTAGCTCACGCTGACCGAGCCGGTCGACAGCCGGATCCTGGAGGACGCTTGGCGACCTGAGCAGGCGCTGAACCTCCACCAGCAGCCGGTGAACGGCGGCATCCTGCATCGCGACCCTGGTCAGGGCGGCGTTGTATTTGAGCCGCCTCTCCAAATCTGCCGGGCGTTCGCCGCGCGTCTCCGGATAGCCGGCTGTCAAAACGGCGATTTTGACCCTTTGCGGACTTCGCCTTAAGGCCGCCGATGCCGGTCGACGCTCGGCAGCTCGCTTTGTCCGCGTTTGGAACCGAAACATTTTCTAGCCTGACTGATTTACTCCCGGGGCTTCGCAAGATGCGAGGCATTCATGGACCCTCTCTCGGCGAGCGACGTGTTCCTTACGATCACGATCATGTCCATCACTTTCCTGATCGAGGTCGGCTTTTTCATCTTGATTGGAATGCTCTGAAAGGAGCGCGCGCTCTGGGCAGTTAGCAGCCGATGCGACGGTCTAGTCCTCTGGGAACTTGATGGTTGAGACCGGCCATCTTCCATCATGACCTTCGATCGAAATCCGAAGCCCGTGCAGTTCATCCAGCCAAACGTTCTCGACCGTGCCTGCCTTTCCGTCGGTAAGGACGACGGCGCTGCCGATCAATTCGGATTGCGCCGCACCATACTCACTCAAAATTCTTGACGCACGGAGCTTCACCGATGGCATTGCTCGTCCTGTTCGGCCGAGCCGGGTGTGCTGTCCCAAGGCGGCTCAACGCAGACGTTTGTCCCAGCGCTCAACATCGGGAATGATTGATGGCGACTGCTCTTCCAATTCGCGGAGCCGGTCGATTTGTGTTCTAAGGCGCCCCGGTAGTTCCGGCTCTTCCTTCAGTAATGCGCGCAGTCTCTCCCCAATCTCTTGAACGATTGCTCGGCTGTGTCCGTGGTCTATGTCAATGCGGTTGCGCATAGCGCGGCCTCATTCGGGCAAGAAAAAGCGCCAGCATCGGAGACCCAGCGCGCCTACCCCTCCGGCAGTTCTCCCGCGTGCAAACGCGGCTGGCAATTTTGAACGGAACCGGAGACCGCCGCTTTTGGCTATCTGCGCGAGCGCTTCTTTTAGAACAGCGGGCCCCGCAGCAGGAACCTTTGGCTATCCCGCGACATGCGCCATGTAGTTAACGGCGAGCGACGGTCTCGTGCTTCTAAAGTCTTGACCGGAGCTTTCGTTCCCTGACTTCTGATCGGACGCCGTTCGGACGGTGGAACCATTTCAGAGAATGTCCGGTTAGTCCGTGGGGCCGATGGAGGAAACATCGCCATGAGGATCAAATATTTTGTTGCAATTGCGATAGCCGCCTTTGCCGCTGGTACTGGACTGGCGGTCCATTCTGTCGGCTCGCTGCCGCCCGAAAAGCAGTCCCCGCCTGCCGCCGCCCAATTGGCGACCCAGTTAGCTGAGTCCGTGGATCCGTTCTTGGTTCGGTCCGGCGGCTGACGGCTGGCGTAACTCAAAACGCCGGCGCTGCCAAAGTCATGGGGGATCGCACCCGTTCGGCAGAGCGATCGGCTCGTCGAATTCACGGCCGAAGCCCACGCGCAGCGATACTTAGCGCCTCGTCCAGCAATGCTGTAACGCCTTTGCCTCACATCCCATGGTGCTCGCATCCATACGTCGCGTTGCTCGTCCGTCGGATTGAACGCGAGAATAGGTCCGCTGCTTCTGCCTGCCGCAACGTCGCGTCCAGTATTTCCGATATTGGGCCCATAGCCGACCCGGCCACTCGAGCCGTCGGCGTCCGCTTTCAGATCTAAAGCGGAACGAGCTTGCGCAGTCCCTATCGTCGGCGTTTGACCCATTGCGGTTTTGGCGTTCCGTTTCGAGGCGACGCGCACTAGAATTCTGCCTGGTGCTCATTCAAAGGCGACGTAGATGCCGGTCGGGGTTCCCTCGCGTGCTCTTGCTTGTTTCGGAATAGCAGCAGTTTCGGCGCTCTGTGCGTTTCACGTCGTGCGTGCAGCTTCGCCGGCGCCAGACAGCGCGTCTCTCAGAGAGACGGCGATGACGTGGAGTACGCTCAAGTACGCGACCGATGCGGAGAACGGATTTCTCAGCGGGTCGCTCGACAAGAACACGATCGTCGATCGCACGTTCAGGGCTCACGTGCTCGAGAATCGATATCTGAAGGTAACACTCGTGCCCGAATTCGGCGGGCGCATTCTTTCCATCATTTACAAGCCGACCGGCCACGAACAACTCTATCGCACGGATGTCGGCGTGCCCTACGGGATCAAGGCCGGAAATTTCTACTACGACTGGCTGATGGTATACGGCGGCATCTTCCCTACATTCCCGGATCCCGAGCACGGCAAAACGTGGCTGAAGCCGTGGGCTTTCGAGGTGGTGAAGGAGAGCGCCGACGAAGTGACGGTCGCGATGTCGCTTAAAGACAATTTCGATTATTCCGCGCGGCCTGATAAATTCAGGAGTTCGACCGGGATCGAGGCGACCTATTATGTCACGCTCAAGGCCGACCGGGCCGCACTCGATGCGAGCATGGTGTTGAAGAATCCGCACGACAAGGCGATCCAGTACGAGTACTGGACATGCACGACGCTCGCTCCGGGATCGGAGCCGAAAAGCCCCAAAACGACCGCCGGCGCCGAAATCATCGCGCCGATCCGAACTTACAGCACGCCCGCCTGGTCGGCCAATCTGGCAGACGGCGACGAGAGCGCGGGCATGGGCACGCGGCGCTTCGAAAACCTGCGCTTCTTCAAGAACTGGCCGACGATGGGCATCGCCTACGCGGCACCCGATATGCAGGGCGGGAATTTCTGGGGCGTGATCAACCATGACAACGAAGAGGGAATTATCCGCATCGCGGACAACACGCTGACGCCGGGCTTGAAAATGTGGACGTGGGGATTTCACGCGTTCACCAGCGAAACCGATCCCCGCAAGGAGCCGAATGAGTGGCGACCCTACGTCGAATTATGGGCGGGCGTGTCAGACCAATTTTTCCATAGCGCTGACTTTCCCGCGCTGGGTGAGGTCTCGATCCCGGAGACCTACAGTCCGACTGTCGGCATGAGCAACGTGACGCATGCAAATGAGAATATCCTGATCAATCTCTCGGCCAAGGCGTCTGGCGCAACTCTTCAGTTCTTCAGTATCGAACCGGCCACCCCGTTGCGCGTAACGTTGAAACGCGGCGACGCGGCACTGTTCGACGACATCGTGAAAGCCGATCCGAAAAATGGAAATCGCATTTCGGCAACGATTCTTGACGGCAGCAGCGGCGGCCAGGTGAAGCTGACGATCAGGACCACGGATGGAAAAGAACTGATCGCCGCCGAGACGACAATGAATTGACTCCTTTCCTCATGCCGCGAGTTGTGGACGGAACAGCACGTCGACGCCGTAACTCGTCGCGTTGTAGGTGTTGGTCGGGAACAGGCTGCCCGATCCATACGCATACACTCCATTGCCTCCGATCGAAGCCGATGATGGTGCAGTCAGCGGCCCGTTGCTGACCGCCGAGCTGAACAGGTTGGGATCGGCGGAGTAGTTTCCCGGGGTGTGATAGGACGCAACATACGTCGTCCCTGCAGTGATAGTGACCGGCGCAGCGAAGTTGACTTGCTGCCAGCCGCTGGCCGTCTCGCTGGTGAAGGTGGCGGTGGCCAGCAGGGTGCCGGTGCTGCTCCAGAGATTCGCAGTATGGGTGCCGGTGTTCGATGGGCCCTTGTAGAAGCGCAGCCCGGTGATGTCACCGGCGCTGGACGACTGGAATTTGAACCCGAGCTCCACCGATTGCGGATCATTGACTGACACCACGCTCGGTGTCGGATCGGAGCCGAACAGGCTTGTGATGCTCGCGGATGCTGCGTTGACGGTCAGGGAGGCGGATGCGCTCGCCGTCCCGCCCTGGCCGTCGGAGACGGCGTAACTGAATGACGCCGGTCCCGTATAGCCGGAGTTAGGTGTGAAGGTGATGGTGTTGGTCTGAGCGTCGAAGCTTGCGGTGCCGTTGACGCCGTTGCTGACGCCCGTGATCGTCAGGGTATCGCCATCCGGATCGGTGTCGTTGGCAAGCAACGCGGAGGCTGCAATCGAGATCGGCGAGTTTTGAGTGGCGCTGAAGCCGGAGTCGTTTGCCGCGACCGGCGTCTGGTTGGCAGCGCCGCCCACCGGGCTGAACAGCACGTCCACCCAGTAGTTAGTCGCACCGAAGGTGCTGGTCGGGAACAGGTTGTCAGTGCCGTAGGTATAGACACCGTTGTTGCCGCCGGATGCGGTGAGCGGGCCGTTGACGCGCGACGTGGTGAAGTAGTTGCTGGTCGACGCGTAGCGGCCGTTGCTGTGGAAGCTTGCCACGTAAGTCGTGCCGGCGGTGATCGAGACAGGATTGCTGAAGGTCACCGTCTGCCATCCACTGCTGGTCTCGTTGGTGAATGTGGCGGTCGCCAGCAGCGTGCCGGTGCTGCTCCACAACGAACCTGTGTGGGTGCCGGTGTCACCGGCGCTCTTGTAGTATTTGATGCCGTTGATGGTGCCGGACGCAGAGGACGTGAACCGCATCCCCAGATTGACCGGGGCCGGGTCGGAATCCGAGAGAATCGCCGGCGTGTCGGAGCCTGAGAACAAGCTCACCGACGGCGGGATCACTGTCAAATTGGCTGTTGCAGTCGCGGTGCCGCCGCGCCCATCTGAGATGGCGTAGCTGAAGGACGCAGCGCCGGTGTAGCCGGCGTTCGGCGTGAAGGTGATCACATTGGTCTGGGCGTTGAAGCTGACGGTACCGTTGACGGCGCCGCTCACACCGGTGATGGTCAGCGGATCGCCATTCGGATCAGTATCATTGGCAAGCAGGGCTGACGCGGCAATGGTCAGAGCCGTATTCAGCGCGGCGTCGTAGCCGCTGTCGTTGTTCGCAACCGGCGGCTGGTTGGCTGCCTGATTCACCGTCAGACTGACCGTTGCAGTGGCCGTGCCGCCCTGTCCGTCGGCGATCTCGTAGCTGAAGGACGCGGGTCCGGTATAGCCGGCGGTCGGCGTGAAGGTGATCGTATTGGTCTGGCTGTTGAAGCTGACCGTGCCGTTGACGGCGCCGCTCGCGCCCGTGATTGCCAGTGTGCCGCCGTCCGGATCGGTATCGTTGGCAAGCAGCGCCGCCGCCGCAATCGTCAGCGCCGTGTTCTGCGTGGTGTTGTAGCCGCTGTCGTTGTTGGCAACCGGCGGCTGATTGCTGGCGCCGCCGGACGGCGCAAACACGACATCGACCCAATAGTTGGCGGCGTTATAGGAACTGGTCGGGAAGATGCCGGACGTGCTGGTGCCGCCATAGGAGTAGACACCATTGCCGCCGGCGGCAAGGCTGGAAAGCGCGGTCAACGGGCCGTTTGTGATGGCCGTGGTGAAGTAGTTGTTGGTCGCCACATAGGCGCCGGTGGTGTGATAGGACGCGACATAGGTGGTGTTGGCGTCGATCGAAACCGCTGACGGCAGCATGACGGTCTGCCAACCGCTGGCTGACGTATTGGTGAAGGTGGCGGTGGCGAGGCGAGTGCCTGTCGACGACCAGAGATCGAGGGTGTTGATGCCGGTGTCGCTCGCGCTGCGATAGAATCTGAGCGCCGTGATCTGCCCGGCGACCGAGGACGTGAACTTCATCCCGACTTCGATCTGGGATCCGTCATTGAGGTCGGTCAGAGCCGGCGTGCTTGACGCGCTGAACAGGCTGACGGGAGCCGCTCCTGGCGGTACCACGGTGAAGCTGACAGTGGCCGATGCCGTGCCGCCGCGCCCATCTGAGATCGTGTAGGTGAAGCTCGCCGGACCGGTGTAGCCGGCATCGGGCGTAAAGGTGATGGTGTTGTTCTGCGGATTGGGCTGCGTGTTGAGCACGACCGTGCCGTGCGTTGCCGCACTCACGGCGATGACGCTGACCGCATCCCCATCGGGATCACTGTCGTTCCCGGTCAGGGACGACGCCGCGATCGTCAGGGCCAGATCGCGTGTCGCAATCGGTCCGTCGTCGTTGGCGGCTATGGGCGCGCTGTTGGCGGCAGAAGGATTGAACATGACGTCAACCCAGAAATTCGTCGCCGCGAACGTGCTTGTCGGGAACGCGATATTGCTGCTGTAGGCATAGACGCCATTGCCACTGGCGAGAGCGGTCAGCGGACCGCTCGTCACATTGCTCAAGAAGTAGTTCACGCTGGAGGAGTAATGGCCCACGCTCGTGTGATAGGAGGCGATGTAGGTGGCTCCAGGCGTCAGCGAAATCGGGTTGGAGAAGGTCACGCTCTGCCAGCCGCTTGCGGTTTCGTTTGTGAATGTGGCGGTTGCCAGCAAGGTGCCGGTGCTGCTCCAGAGCTGGCCGGTATGGGTGCCGATATCCTGGCTGCCCTTGTAGAAGCGGATGCCGCTTACGGTGCCGGCAACCGACGTCTGGAATCTCACGCCCAGTTCGACGGCGCTTGCATCCGTGGTGTTGACGGTATCGGGGGTGGCCGAGCCCGGAAAGAGCGAGATGTAAGTCGGAGCCGCGACGGTCACCGTGCGACCCACGGAAGGCGTTTCGAGATTGATGCTGTCGTCCACCGCGCGCGACATGATGGTGTAGGTCCCGGCGACCTGCGGAGACCAGCTATAGGACCATGTCTCGTCACCAATCGCCGGATGCCAGCTCAAGCCGCCGTCCGTCGATACTTCCACGCCGGCGATCACGCCGCCGCCGAAATCCGATGCCGTGCCGAAAATCGTGACCACGTCTCCGGCACTGATGTTTGCCAGCGCGTTGACGCTCGAGGTCGGCGCGGTCTGGTCCGTGGAGCCGGTGGAGGCGACCAAGTCCGGCTGCAGCGTTCCCGGCTGAATACCCATATCGGCGAGCAGGTTGACCATCGACTGTTGCACGCGCACGTCGGTGGGCGTTGGCGTCAGGTCGTGATTGTCGCTCAGACCCCAGGCCCAGTAGACCGTTCCGGCGGCGAAGACCAATGCGCGACTCGCCGCGCGATAGAGCGTCAGGTTATGGGTCGAGATGGCGCTTCCGGTCGTGTTGCCGTAGTCAAGGAGATAGGAGGTAACCGGGACTGTCGTCGAGGAGAGCCGGACGAGGCCGGCGGGATCGAATCCATTGTCGACCGCTTCGTCCCACTCATAGCCGAGATAGTTCCTGGTCAGCGTCGCCGTCTGCTCGGGCTGAAGCGCCGCAACGCTGGTATTGCGCCAGAAGCGCAGATTGGCGTCGTCGTAGGGAATTGTGATTGCCTGGAGGCCGCTGCCTTGGCCGACATCATCGACCTGGAACATCTGTCCGATCAAGGCATTTTCCGGAATCCCTCCACCGAGCGCCGGCGGGCTGAGACGGGGATCACGGAACGTTCCGGTCCACTGCTCGCTTGGATCGATCGACGCGTCTGGCGACCAGGTCTCCTTGTAGGAGATCAAGGTGCGGTAGGCCGTGGCGTCGCTGCTGATGCTGTTGCCCCAGCGCGTGCGCCAATACATCTCGTTGCCGCTCCAGAACGCCAGATTCACGCCGGCATCGCGGGCCGCCTCGACATTGACGCGCTGTTGCCCGGACCAGTACTCGTCGTGACCCGCGTCGAGATAGAGCTTGTGATTGAGGAGCAGACTGCCGTAACGGTCCGTGTCAATGCCCGACATGTAGGAGACGTCGTAGCCGTTCTGCTCCAGCCAGTAGATCGCCGCGTATTCAGCGCCGAACAGATAGTCCTGCGGACCTGCAAAGCTTCCAACGCTGCCGCGGGTGGCAATCGGCCGATTGTAGCTCACCGCGTAGGCGCGTCCGGCACCCTGACCTGTGGCAGGGCCGTTGCCGCCATAGAAATTCGCGCCGCCCCAGCCGTTATAGGCCTGCCAGGTCGTGTCGGAGGTCTGAAAGACGACATCGCTCGTGCTGCTGTCATCCCTGACGATGAACGGGATGTGATTGGCGCCTTCAACGCCGTCCTCGCGTACGAGCTTTGCGATATAGACGCCCGACACGGCATCTTCCGGAACATCCCAGGAAGCCGAAACGGACCAGTTGCCGGCATCGACAAGGCCGGTCATGTCGTCACGCAGCGGCGCCGGCTGGTTCTGCACGCCCGTGTGCTGGATGGTCGCGACCTTTCGCGCTCCCATGCCGCCATAATAGCCGAGGCGGTAGATGTCGATCCGGTAGTTTGAAGAATCCGTATTGATCTTGAAATCGATCTGGTTGCCACGATTCACGCTGATGTCGGTGGCAAAACCTTCGATATTCGAGCTGCCAGCACCCTCGATATCCCATTCGCTTTGCGGGTTTCCCAGCTTCTGGTTCTCGAGCACGATTGGATTTGTAGAAGTCGCGGTGGCCGCGAGCACGTTGGGCGACGCGGTTGTGTTGGACTGCCGCGCGGCAGGAGAAAGCTCTGCAGTCGTCACCGAGCCTGAGAGAATTCCGATTTCACCCTTCCCCGCGCCGGTACCAGTCTCTCCGCCGCCCGGCAGCATGCCCCAACTTCCGATCGCCCCTCCGCCTGGTAGTGCATTCCAATTTGCGAGCGGCGCAACGTTCTCCAAGGACATGGAGACACTGGTAGAGGCGCCCATGACCCCGGCGCGGCCGGTCAACACGAAATCTGCTCCGCCAGACACGCGGCTGCCATGCAACTGCGCCGACGCCGCATTGGCTGCTCTCTGATCGAGCAATTGTGTTGGGGCAATGAAGTAGCCGCAGCCACAAACCTGCGCGACTGCTGGAGGTGTGGAAGATCCGAAAATGTTCGGGGTCGCAGTCGAAGGAACGTGACCAAGGATGACGACAGGATTTGTCGGCGCTGGTTCGGCCGCCGCGGAGGTCGGCGTCCGGACTTCGGTCGTCAACGCTGCAAATCCGGCGTCCGACGTTGCAGTGGATGCCGACGCCGCGGCACCTGAGGCACTCAGGCCCAGACCTTCCTGCAAATTCCGCGCGGCGAGCAGCGACAGCGACTCGTCTTCGTCTGAAGCTGACACTCGGACATTTCTTCGCAGAAGCGTGCGTGGCCACGTCTGCACTCCGAGAGCCATGCGGCCCAAACCGGACTCTTCGTATAACTGCCTCATGCTATGACACCGTCTGAAAATGTTTAATTTTCGCAAATTAAATATTAGTCGTGATTTAATTCAATTTGCTGTTGTGTCGCACCCCAGCCCTTTGCTGAACAACCAGATGTCGATCTTCGTCAAACCAAACGTGGATAGTCGTGATTTTCTAATGAGTTGAATCCGGCCGAACGTCTCTTCGCGGCATAAATAAATTTCAAATCGGGGGATATTCAATTTGCGCTTGAATGGAGCAGGCAAGGCGCCCGCATGCGAATTGCATAGCGCCGCCTGCCTGGCGGCATGCGCTGCATGGTCGCGCAACTCATCGCTGCGCGAACCAGTGCGTCTTTTGGACTAATCAGTTCGATGCCGGCCGATCCGCTCGACGCGCGAGACAACGCCGTCACGCGTGACGGGTTTCGCATGCCGAATTCAGATCGAGCTGGTCGCTATCGAAACGACACATGCATTGCAAGGCAAGGCGGATGCGCGCTGACGCGAACGCCTTGCATCGACGCGATGAAGCTATCTATCTAAGATATGGGCCGAGCCGCGCGGAGACGGAATCGGCCTACGCATTCCCCATCGCGAGCCTCGCAAGCAGGGATGTCAAGCTACTTGGTGCTCAGTGAAATGCCGAGGGCCGATGCTTTCACGGTCACCGCTGCGGGCGACCTCTTGAGAGACTTTGCGATTTTGTCTCGACCACGCTTCTCTTTCGCCATGGTCTTGAGCGTCTTCAGGTCGTCCTTCGACCATAACACCCGCGTGGCTTTCTTTTTCTTCGCCATTACAACTCCTCTTCAAGAGCCCATGTTTTACGAACCCAGGCTAATCCGGTCAAGGAACATTGACTGCAGGCATTGGAGCAGTTGGATACGGTCGATAAGCACCGTGGTGCGTTGCAGCCACGATCACGAAAAGAACAGCAAATACGATGATGGCACGCATGGTCAGACTCCGCATGAAACCTATCTAACACTCAATGATCTCGGGCATTGTGAACTAGCTCACCAGTTCCAGTGGATCGCAACGTTCATGACGCCTATGCTGCACATGTGCTGGAGGACAGTCGATTAGCGCAACCTAGCTGATGGCTGGAGTGCGGTTGCCGGACTCGTCATCGGTGGTATGCCCCTCGCCTTCGCCGGCAGCATGCTGAGCGTGAAGCCGCTGCCCTACTTCAAGCAAATAAGCCGGACGTCGGGCCCTCCACTCGGCTCCCCCTCCACTCTTGAGCCAAAAGCGATATTCACGAGCATGATCTTTTTCGGAAAACCGGTCTCCACTTTTCCGGATCATGCTCTAACGCATGAAGCACGGGCGACTTGAAAGCAACCGGTTAGATGGAAAACTTCGTATCAATTTCAGGCTGCTCCGGCGGTGGCAAATCGACCCTGCTGGCAGAGCTTCGACAACGTGGTTTCGCTACGGTCGACGAGCCGGGCCGGCGGGTGGTGGCCGAGGAACTCAATTGCGGTGGGAGAGCGCTGCCGTGGGTGGATGCGGTTGCCTTTGCCCGGCGCGCGATAGAGGTGTCACTCGCCGATCGGGCCAAGGCTGAAGTCACGGCTGAAGCCGGCGCCCGCTGGATTTTTTTTGATCGAGGCTTGATCGATGCTTGCGCTGCGCTCCAGCACCTGACGGGGGAGCCGGTCCTTCAGAGTCTCGGTCTGGTTCATCGTTACAACAAACGCGTGTTCATCACGCCGCCCTGGCCCGAGATCTACGCGACAGACCGGGCACGACGGCACAGTCTCGCTGAGGCCGTTGCGGAATACGAACGATTGATCAGCGTCTATCCGTCCCTGGGCTACGACATCCGCGTGCTGCCGAAACTGAACGTCGGCGAGCGAGCCGACTGGATTCTAACCTCACTCGAGTGCTGACGCTCCTGTTGAGCCATACGCATCGAGTCCGCCCACCGACACGTGTCCTCTTCCTCGGCCAGCGGGAGCATGCGGCGATGTTCACGATGGCAGCGTGGCCCCGGCTCCGAGCCACTGTTTGACCAGCATGGCCAACGTGCCGTCGGCTGCAAGCGCGGCCTGCGCACCGCTAATTGCATCGCGCAGCGCGATGTCTCCTTTGCGGACACAGATGCCAAGGCGCTCCACAGTGATGCCGGTCTCGACGACCCCAAGCCTCGGCCGGCCGCGCACGAGCCAAGCCGTGACAGGTGCGAGTTTCATGAAGGCGTCACAGCCTCCGCTTGTCAGATCGTCGAGCGCTTTCTCGATCTCGTGATAAGCATAGACGCGCACCCGCGCAGCACGTTTCTCCGCAACCAGTTTTTCAGCAACTGGCTGGCTGGTGTTGCCCTGCTGCACCCCGACGACCAGACCTTTGAGATCGGCGATGCCATGTACGTTCGGATTGCGGATGACATCGACGACAAGTGATTGGCCTGAGATCGCATAGGGCCTGCAGAAATCGGCCTTTGCCTCCCGGCCCGGCGTGATGGTGGTGCCAGAGGCGACGCAGTCGTAACTGCCGGCATCCAGACCGGCGAAGATGCCGTTGAAATCGGAGCCCGTGTACGGGACCAGCCGCCATTGGCGGCCGAGCATCCCGGCGATGCGTTGCACCAGCGCGATGTCAAATCCCGCCGGGCCATCGCTCGTCAAGAACTCGAATGGCGGATCGGGAAGCGCTGCCCCCACTCTCAAGGTTGGCACGGCTATGACCTTTGATACGCCAAACTGAGATGCTGCAGCCGCCCTACCGAGGACGTTGAAATCCTGCGGCGTCTCAGAGGATTTTCCCGGGGCTTATTGCTTTGAACCCTTGAGGCTATCACAGCCGACTGAACGTTAACAAGGCAGCGCTAATCTGGCAAACTTCGCGACGCAGGCGGAGCGGCTCGCACCCGGCGATAGCTCCGCATTCAGCCATGATAGGCAAACAGCTCGATTGGCTCGCTGAAGCCTCGCACCGGATATTCGCCGACGCGTTCGAGATCGAAATCGCTTTTGACGAAGTCGGCGAACGCGCGGGACAGCAGCACCTTTCTACCCAATTGTTTGGTCAGGGTTTCGAGACGCGAAGCCATGTTAACCGCGGGACCGATAACGGTGAAGTCGAGGCGTGTGCGCGACCCGATATTGCCGTACATGACGTCGCCGACATGGACGCCGATACCGTAATTCAGCGGCTCACGACCGGTTTCGCCATTCTTTTCGTTCAGGGCAATCACGGCCTGACGGGCTTCGGCCACGGCGCGCAACAGATTTGCGCAGGCCGACGGCTGGCTGAGCGGAAAGATGGCGAGCAGACCGTCGCCGATGAATTTCAGTATTTCCCCGCCATGTCGCGCGATCGGCTCCGACATCGCGTCAAAATAGCCGTTCAGAAGATCGATGACGTCATCGCGCGGCCAGTTATCGGAGATCCTGGTGAAATCACGCAGATCGCAGATCATGATGGCGGCGCGTACCGTCGTCCCGCTGCCGCGCCTGGTGGCGCCGGCCAGAATCAATTCGCCGGCATGCGACCCGACATAGGTTTCGAGCAGCGTTCGCGCCAGCCGGTTCTTGATACGGATTTCGCTGACCAGCGCCAGGATCGGCAACAGTTTTAGCAGGCTGGCGATATGCGCGTCGTCGAAACCTCCGATCCGGTCGGTTGCAAAGGTCACGATATGCCGTTTGCCGAGCGTATGATACAGCGGCCAAGCCACATAGTCGGTCAAGCCTTTGGCCCGCATCTCGTCATAGATGGCATGCTTACGGCCCAGCGAGGCATCGCGTGCGAGGTTTTCGCGCACCTCGGTGGCACCATCGCGAATTTCGTTTGCTGGACTGCCGATGTATTCGGATCGCCCCACGACATCGTAGTCGACTCTCTGAATCTCGGCCTCGCGCATTCCATCGACCCACATCATCCGGGCGCCGAGCCATTGAGGATGGTGGATCAGGATGTGAAGCGACGCCCGCTTGACAGGAATGCCCGCTCGCTGAAGGCGAATACACATCTCGGCGAAAATATTGTCGATGAAGCGCTCATCGCGCGTGTCGTTGGTCAGCCAGTGCACAACGTCGTTGTCGGAATACACGGTGCCGGGATCGATGTTTGGCGGCGGGTTCATAGCTTGTTCCTCGGTGGTGACCTGGATCGACGGTACAGGATATGTCGTATCCCCGCCCGACGGCGTCAACGAAGCCCGCCGCAATTTGCTTGCGCGCGTCGGGTTGTTGGGGGGTTGCCGCCTGCCCGGCGCGGGAGGCCGCAGGGGTAGCGCCCACCGCCGGTTCTGACCCCCGTAGCGGACCGCTGCCGATCCGGAAGCAACGGCGCGAAAGCCGCTCAAGCTTCGTGCAGGATTGACCGCAAGCGCGCCGCCAATTCTGACATGCGGAACGGTTTGTCGATAATCGGAAATTCGCCTACCGCCTGATGTCGGTCCAGCGCGTCGCCCGCATAGCCCGAGGCAAGCAGGATCTTGATGCCTTTGTTCAATTTCCTCGCTTCGCGGGCAACCTCAATGCCGTTGATCCCGTTTGGCATCACGATGTCGCTCAGCAGGAGGTCAAATTCCTCGCTCCGGAGCAGCCGAAGCGCTTCCGTGCCATTGCGAGCGCAACGAACCTGATAGCCCGACCTGGTCAGCATCGCCGACGTGAGGTCCAGAAGATCGTCGTTGTCCTCGACAACCAGGACTCGCTCCGAACCGGCCGGAAACGCTTGGGATCGGACGTCGTCCAGTTCGACGGAAGGCGTTTGCGTGGCTCTCGGCAAGTAGAGAGAAACAGTGGTCCCCTTTCCCAATGCGCTTTCGACGGCAATGTGCCCCCCGGACTGACGGACAAAGCCGTAGACCATGCTAAGGCCGAGCCCGCTGCCCTTGCCGACCTCCTTCGTTGTGAAGAATGGCTCGAACACCCGGTTCCGCACCTCGGGAGGCATTCCAGAACCAGTGTCCCTAACGGACAGCCTGACGTACGATCCGGGCAAGCACCCCGCCACGGCTCCTTCGCCCACGACGACGTTCTTCATCTCGATGTCGAGCACGCCGCCATTGGGCATGGCGTCGCGCGCGTTCAGCGCCAGGTTGAGGAGAGCGGTCTCCAGCCGCGCCGGGTCGACATGGCACAGCCACAATCCTTCACTGGTCCACACCTTGACCCGGCATGCCTCCCCAACCGCCTTGCGAATGATTCCCTGGAACTCGGAAACAAGCTGGTTTGTGTTGACCGGCCTCGGATTCAATATCTGCCGTCGCGAGAAGGCGAGAAGCTGCGCCGTCAGCTTTGCCCCCCGATCGACAGCACGCCGTGCAGCCGCGGCGAAGTGCCGGATCTTGCCGATATCATCGCCCGCCTCGATGAGTTCGAGGTTCGCGGAGACCACCGTGAGCAGATTGTTGAAGTCGTGCGCGACGCCGCCGGTGAGCTGACCGACGCTCTCCATCTTCTGGCTCTGATGGAACTGCTCCCTCGCTTCGGACAATTCGTGCTCACGGTGCTTCAGCGCATCGGCCATGGCGTTGAATGCCCTGGCGACCCGTGCGATTTCCGAATTGCCCGGGATGTCCAGACGCCGGCCGAATTCGCCGAGCCGCCATCGGTTCGCAGCGTCAACCAATTGTGCAAACGGGCGCTGGATGAACCGTTGGGCGCCCCACGCCGTCAGGATCAAAACGACCAGGGCGCCCATGAAGATGAACAACACGTCGCGCTGCGTGCGATGTTCGATCTTGGTGAAAGTCTGCGCCTTGCCAAGGCCGTAGCTGACAAGAAGATCTTCCCCCACAGCGGCGAATCCGACAATTCTTCGCACGCCGTCAATGTTGACCATATCCTCTACAGTCCCGTTGGAGAGCGTCGGATCCTTCCCGGCGGGCAGCTTCTTGCCGACGAACAGGGCATTGTCAGGATAGCGAGCGAGACAGATGCCGTTGCGGTCCGTGATGGCAAGCGCGGCTCCCGTGGGAACGCCCTTTTTCGCGATGTAGTCAGCAAGCCAATCGAGGCTGAGAGCCGCTACGACGATGCCGCCCATGCGGTCCTGATCGTCGTAGAATGGCAGCGCAAACTGGAGGACGTTGCGACCGGTGGTTCGGCCGACTGCGAACTCTCCGACCGTGAATTGTCCGGTTTTTACGACGCTGGCGAAGTAGGCACGTCCAGCGGCGGTAGATGGCTTATGCTCTCTGGTTGAGTCGCAGAAGGAGTTGCCATTGATGTCGACCACGATAAAGACGATGAACTCCGGGTATCGTTGCTTGATCCTGGAAAGGTAAGCGTTGCATCCCTGGACGTCCTTCTCCTTTATCGCCGGAAGCTCCGAAAGCGCAGTCATAGCCTGACGAACTCCCAGGACGATCTGCTGCTGCTCAGCGGCGGCGAGCTTGGCGAGCCCCAATACCTCGTCCTGTACTTCAACTTGGCGCGTACGACGCAGGTCGATTTCATTGTACGCCTGTATCGCGATTGCGGGCAGTATGGCGACTGCCACCAGCGCGAATAAGCGTGATAACAGGCTGCTCATTTCGACCTTTTCCTACGCATGATCGGTGGCATCAGACCGACCGTGCCCAGTCCACCGACAAGCGCCATTGCATGAAGAGTTCTCCGAACTGCAATCGGAAATAACGCCATCAAGCTGTGGCGCTATTCCGAGCCTTCATTGACCAGTTCGTCGCGGAGAAGTGGCACCCACGGCCGTGAAAGCAGGTTGGCCCATGTCGATGCCAGGGATGGCAGAGCGACGAGAAGACTGGCGGCGGGTGAGCCTATGGCGGCACGGGTAACATTCAACAGCCTCACGAACCATTGAACCCTACGGCCCAATGCAGCGTCCTCAGACTGGGCGCTCGACATCGCTGGAGTTGGCCCCGCAGGTCCACGGCTCCGCGGGGACGAGGAAGGCCGATCTATCGGTCGGGTTGGCCCTTGGCACGTCAGGGCGATAGAGCGATTCTCATTGAACTGCTGTCCCGCTACCAATCTTCTGCCGTAAAAACTGAACCGGCCGCATTACAGAGCTGTTTCAGTCCGCCGGGAAACGATTGCGATTGTAGGCGAGCGGCCAAAAAATTGGCGAAGAGAGGCCAGGACGTGCAGCAACGAGGAACCCGCTTCCACGCGTATGGAGCAGGGCCTCGGAGAAACGGCTGAGCTGCACAACGAGGCCAGTTCCGATGGGCGCTGGTCGGCGCCCATCGGACGAGTTTGAGGATCGCGCGCCGGTTTTCAGCGCAGGATCTCGCGCAGCACCTCGCCGTCGACGCGGTGGGGCGTGACTCCCAGGATCTGCATGACGGTCGGCGCCACGTCGGTGTTGCGCATGCGGCGGATCGTGGCGTCCTTGCGGATCTGCGGGCCGGCGGCGATGAAGGTCGCGCTCATCACCGGCAGCTCGGGATCGTGGCCATGGGCGCCGTAGAAGTTCGGCATCGACAGCATGGTCGTTGCCGCATTGAACGGCGCATCGCCGAGGCGGGCGACGCCGGGGTTCTGGATGCCGTCGAAGTTGTAGCCCGGGGCCATCAGCGCGAACACATCGCCGAAATCCTGGCCGATGGTCTTGCTGGTGCACTCCCCGGTCCCTTCCTCGCACTGCAGCGGCCGGGTCTCGACCACGGTGAAGATCCGCCCGTCCTTGAGCGAAAAGTTGAACTTCGGGTTGGGATCGGTCGCGTTCTTCACCGCGTCGGTGATCTGCGTTACCAGCGCCTTGTAGGCCGCCAGATCGACGGTGCCGCCCAACTCGCGGTTCTGCAGGTTGACGTAGATGTTGGCCGCCGGACCTGAGGTGCGGATCGCGATCTTGGTGGTGTCGATGCCGGCATTGCGCAGGATGTTGGTCAGGCTGACCGAGGTGTGGAACGGCGCGAAGCCGTGGTCCGACACCACGATGACGTTGCTGTCGCGGCCCGCCGCATCGGCGATCTGCTTCACCGCCTTGTCGGCCGTCTGATAGGCGAAGCGGATGTACGAAGCGTACCGCGCGACCTTGGCCGGATCCTGGTTGGCGCCGATCGAGTTCGGGTCGGTCGGGTTGGTGCCCTGGCGGCGGTCGGTGAGCAGGAACTGATGCTCGGAGCCGTCGGGCTGCTCGATATAGATCATCACCAGGTCGGCGTCGGGATGGTTCCGGATCGCGCGCTCGCCAATGTTCGCCTGGTAGCGCACGAAGGTCTTCACCATGTCCTCGAACATCGTCTCGATCTCGAGGTCGGGGAAGTTGGTGAAGCCCGGGCTCAGCCGCTCCGGAATGCGGAAGTCAGCCTGCGGACGCCAGAACCCGACATTGTTGTTGATGTCGTCGACATCGGCCAGCACCGCCGCGTTGCGCGGGATGAAGTTGGCACCGTAGCGGGCGAAACGCACGACCGAAAGATCGGGCGCCAGCGCCGAGACGAAGTACGCGGCGCCGACCTTGGCCCCGCTGCCTTCGAAGAAGAACGGCGCATTCTCGCCGCCGAGCTTGACGTAGGCCGGTCCGGTCGACGGGGCGTGGAACGGTCCTGCCGTGATACCGCGGGCCGTGTCGAAGAACACCAGGGTGTCGTAGTTCACCTTGCGGTCATTGGTGGTGTCGAGCGCCGCCACGCGGATCGCATACTTGACGTCGAGCGTCGCCGCATTGGTGCAGGTCGCAGTCGACGCCGAGGAGCACGAGAATGTCTCGACCGGCGCCGAGGTCACCAGCACCGGGCTGAACGAGAAGTGGCCGGCCGCCTGGAGCGCCGTGACAACAGCCGGATCGGACGTGAAGTCCCCCCGGGACAGCGAGAAGCCCTGGGCTCCGATGCCGCCGAACGCCCCGAACGGCACGGTGAAGTCGGTGACGCGGATCGGCTGGGCCGGTTGCACCACCGTGTTGTTGATGGAGATGTCGGCGCCGTCGCCGCCTGGCCACGTCGCGGTGATCACCTTCTTGCCCTGTTGGCGCAACTGCACCCACAGCGGCAACGCTGTCGGCCGCGGCGAAGGCCCGAGCGGGCTCTCGCGATAGCCGCCGATCGGTGCCGCAAATCCGCTGATGCTCGATGAGATCGGCCCGACGATCGCCTGGAAGGTGTTCGACGGGATGTCGTTGTGGACCGCCGTCGAGCCGGTGGCGATTTCGATGTGCGACACCGCGGTGAGCGACGGCGACGCCGTCACGTTCTGCTCCGCCACCGCGCCGCGGCGGCTCAGCCGCGCCAGGCCGCCGTCACGCGGCAGCACGCCCTCGTCGATGAACTGCCGGATGAAATCGGGCTTGGCGCCGTCGAGCGAGATCACCACCACTCGCGGCGACTTACGGCCATGATGGTTCCCGTCCTGATCGCCGTCATGATCATGGTCGCGGTTGTCGCCGTGGTCGCGGTTGCCGCCGTCGTTATCGGCGTGCGCCGGCGCGGCAACGCCGGTCAGCGATGCAGCGAGCGACATTGCCAATATCAAGGAGAGAAAACTCTTCAAGTTCATATGGACGCCCCATTTTCGCTGCGCAATCAGCGCTAGTTTTGGTCGGAAACGACGCAGCGATTATCGGGCTTGGCTGACGACGCGCATGTGACGCTTCGGCGACACGTGTAACGTTGCGGCGACAACGCCACCATGATGCTAGCACGAGCGACTCGAGGGCGACCTTCCCGTGATTGACCGCGCAAAATCCTCAGGCGCACGACCGAAGAGCTCAGGATTCCGATCATGCCGGCCTCGTGGGAAGGGCAGTTCCGTCTGCATTCATGCCCCTGCTACTTCGCCGGCGCGCGATGATATCGGTGCAACAAAGCGCGCAATCGAGGTCGCCGGAGGGGGATGGACGCATGGCCGCTGATGGGAAACAGGACTTGCGCGCAGCGCCCCGGTTGCCCGCCTCAGCACCTCGCGCAGCCACTGCTGCGGCGCATCGTTCGTATTGCGTTCATGCCAGAGAACGCCAACGTCCACCAAGCTCGTCTTGTAGGGCAGCTCGTACGTCGATAATAGGTGGATGCGGGCCAATGACCTCGCGAGTGGCCGCGGTACGATCGCGGCGAGCTCGGTATCCTCGAGCAGAGCGGGCAGCGCGAGAAAGTGCGACAGCGAAATCGCGATACGCGGACCTCGCTGCGATCCGGCGAAGGCCTGTTCGAGCGCCGCTCGATCGTACATTTCGGGCCGGCGAGCCAACCCACGTTCGGATACGAAGCCGTTCACGAGCCCTTCGTGCTCGCCGTGCAGCGACACCGCGGCGATGGATAGGCCGGACAACGCTTCGAGCGACAGCCTGCCAAGCTTCCGCGAAGAATGGGCGATGAGAACATCGTCATACGCGAACAGCGAGCTCGACTGGAAGCGTGCTGGAACGTCCGGGAAAGTTCCGATTGCGGCGTCGATCAGTCCGAGATCGATCTGCTCGGTCAGGTCGATCCGACAGTCCGGACGGATCACGAGGTCGACAAACGGCGCCTCTTGCGTCAACAAGCGGAGGAGATCAGGCACCATAACCATGGTCACAAAATCGCTCACCGCGATCGTGAACCGCCTGGCCGATCTGCCGGGCTCGAATCTCGGCAGGCCGATCGCCGTTTCCAGTGATTTCCATGCTTCCCGGATCAATGGCGCCATGGCAAGCGCACGCGCAGTCGGCTGCATTCCAGCCGCCGTGCGGACAAACAATTCGTCGCCCAGCATTTCCCGCAACCGAGCGAGAGCGTGACTGACGGCCGACTGACTAAGGCAAATCCTTTGACCCGCGCGTAACACGCTTCGTTCCTCCATGACAGCGTCGAACACGCGCAAGAGGTTCAGATCAAGCCGGTTGAACTGTGTCGTCATCGCTGGACCACTCAGATGATTGCTTCGGCTTTAGCTCGGCGGATCCAATCTCAGGCGGGGAGGAGAACGAGCAGGATCCGCCTGTTGTCAGAAAGCTGCGCTCCAAGCGTCTCAAAAGTCGAAATCGCTGAGCTCAGGGTGGTCATTGGGCCTGCGTCCCAACTGCCACAGGAACATCCGGTCGGCCTCAGCGATCGGCTGCTCGCTGATGCTGGCGATACGCCGGCGTATCAGCCCATCCGGATCGAGCTCCCAGTTTTCGTTTCCATAGGCCCTGAACCAGTTTCCTTCGCTGTCGCAATATTCATAGGCAGACCGCGCCGCGATCCGATTGTCGGCAAAGGCCCACACTTCATTGATCAGCCGGTACTCCAACTGCTTTACCCACTTGCGCGCCAAAAACGCCTCGATGGCGGCGCGTCCGGAGAAAAATTCGAGGTGATCTCGCCAGAAGCTGTCGACCGTGTAGTCCAGTGCCACCCGAACGGGCTCGCGGCCATTCCAGCAGTCCTCGATAGCTCGGACCTTCGCTATCGCGGTGTCCCAAGTAAAGGGTGGCAAGGGGAAGCGTGGTGACATGGCCGTTGCTCCGCGGACGACAGGAACGCAGAGTGGAGCAGCACCGGACTGGCTACGAGTTTATTGGTGTAAGAAACTGTAAAACTCACGTTTGGCGATGATGCTGCGCTGCAACATCGGACGTGGCTGGCCTCGCGAGAACGAAGTACGTCAAGGATATGACATCCGGGCTCCGACAACGCGAAGCTGACGTTCTGCCTCTTTCAGGTCAGCGGTTTCGAATCCTTCCGTAAATTGTCCGTACACGTCGCCCAGCAGCGATCGTGCTTCGTCCACGCGCCCATGCTCCATCCACAGGCGCGCCAATGCCATCGCGGAACGCAGCTCCCATCCAAGAGCGTGCTGTTGCCTGGCGCAGTCGAGCGAGTCCTTGAGCGATGCCTCCGCCGCCGGCCAGTTCGCTGGTGACGCCGCGAGCAGCACCGTCGCGCGAGCCCGCAGCAAATCGGGCAGTTCGAAGGTTCCGGAGCCGCGCAATGCGTTGGCTACGGCCGCATCGATAATGCTGGTGGCTTCTGCCGAGTTGCCGGTGCGGGCGAGACCTTCGGCCAAGGCGCGCGAATTGGATGGCAAGAGGATGTTTCGCTGCTCGGTTCGCAAGGTGGACAGAGCTTCACGCAGGGTCTTGATGCCAGGCTCTGTATCCCCTCTCTCCAGCATAAGCGCTCCACGCAAGCCCAGGCCGCCGGCCCTGTACATGGCGAGCGAGTACCTGCCAGCGTAGGTAATGAGTCGTTCTACGAGCTCTTCCGCGATCTGCCGATCTCCCCGCCACAGAAACACCGGCGCGACAAAGACTAGGCAGATGCAAAGCGAGATAGGATGCTCTTTCCTTTCGGCGACCTCGATAGCTCTATATGCAAATTGAGCCGCCTGATCCGGAAGGCCGCAGTCCCACAATGTCCGCGCGTAACCGACAAACGCTCGCACCTGATGATCGTATCCGAAGGAATGCAGCTCGCTCACGCCGGCAGCCGCTGCGTGCTCGAAGCCTCTTTTATAGCTTTGCTGGGCAGCCGCCTGCTCTCCTACCAGATGATAACTCGCGCCAAGCATCCACTCGGCCATCACGACTTCCCGCGGCCGGCCCAATTCCCTGGCTATGGCAGCGTAACGTTGCGCTACCGCCAACGAGCCGCCAGAATCCGCGAGCCGAGCGCGATAAAGATTGAGACCGGCCAGAAATTCCAACTGGTAGTCGGCATCGCCCATGGAATCGGCAAGGCTCAGTCCCCGCTCCAGTGCTGTCCCCACCTCCACGCTGTCACTATGAGCGTGGATCGATGATGTCGCCAATGGCAGTTGGAGCCTCAGTTCGAGCTTTGTTCCGCGATCCTCCTCTGACAGTGCATCTATCGTTTGCAGGCACCACCAGCGACATTCGCTCAGCATCGACATTCCAAGGAACAGGGGCACCGCGCCGGCGCCCAACGCCACACCAACCGACCTGTCGCCTGACGGCGAAAAACTCCACTCGAGTGCGGCTCTGATGTCACCTATCTGTCGCGAGTAAGGCGTTAGATCGCGATCCCGCAGCGTGCTGCCCCGGAGTCCCGCGAGGCGTTCGGCGTAGTAGAGTGCATGTCGTCTTGCAGTTGCGTTCGCTGCCCCCAGCTCCTTCAACCTGACCGCGGCATATGCCCGCGTCGTATCAAGCAGCCGATACCAGCTTGCGCCTCCCGTCAGCGAGACCGAGATCAACGACTTGTCGACCAGGCTTGCGATGGTTGCAAACTGCAGCTCATCGCGGTCCGCTTCTGCCACGACGGCTTGCGCCATTTCCATCGTAAAAGCACCGACAAAGACGGATAGCGCGCACAATATCGCTTTCTCGCGATCCGACAGGAGATCGTAGCTCCAGTCGAGCATGGCCTGCAGCGTCTGGTGCCGTGGCACACTGCGCCGCCCCTGCCAAAGCAGCATCAAGCGGTCGCCGATCAGCTCTGCCAGTCCGCCGATGCCGTAAGTGCTCGCCCTGCTGGCCGTCAGTTCGATCGCCAGCGGCATCCCGTCAAGCTGGCGACAAATATCGGCGACGATGGGCGCGTCCTCGTCGGTGAGCTCGTCCCGATATCCGCCGGCGGCGGCCCGGTCCATGAAGAGCCGTACAGCAGGAGAGGCCAGTGCCTTGGCCGCTGTCAGCGCCGTCCCGCTCGTTGGACTGTCGAGAGAGCGAAGCGGATGAACGTTCTCGCCTTCAACGCGGAGGGATTCGCGGCTGGTCGCGATGATGTGGATGAGCGGCGCTTGGCGGAACACGCCCTCCGCCAGGATGGCGACAGCCTCAATCACATGCTCGCAGCTATCGAGAACCAATAGAAGGCGCTTGTCGGCAAGAAATGCGAGCAGCCGCGATAGCGAGTCCTGCGTATGCGCGAGGCATCCAACCGCTGAAGCGACGGCCGGAACAACGAGCGCACGCTCCTGCAGCGCGCTGAGGTCCACGAAGCAGACCGCGTCGCGGAACTCGTCCGCCAGCCCATGCGCGACGGCGACAGCCACCGTGGTTTTTCCGACCCCGCCGGGCCCGACAATGCTGACGAACCGCCGGGACATTAGTTCCAAGCGCAAAGCTTCGACAGTCTCGTCGCGACCAATCATCCGCTGCAAACGCGCAGGCAGGGTCTGGATCCTGCCACGCCCGACAGGCGTAGCCGTGGACTGGCCGCCCTGCACCAAGCGCTGGACCGGTGCAACAAAGCAATATCCGCGGCCGGGAACGTTGGTGATGTAGCGTGCACCGTCGCGACCATCCCCGAGCGCTCTGCGGATCCCTGCAACGGAAACCCGAAGGCTGGCCTCTTCGACGATGACATCCGGCCAGACCCGCTTGATCAATTCCCGGTGGCTCACGACCTCCCCTGCCCGTTCCACCAAGGCAATCAGGACATCGAGCGCGCGGCTGCCCAGCGACACCTGAACGTCACCGTTCATGAGCAGCCTTTCGGACACGGCCAGACGAAACGGCCCGAACTGGAACGCCTCACCTTCGTTGGCGCGTTGCTGCAAGGTAGCGACCTCGACCTTCAACCCCACCGCTCGATCTGCTCCGTTGTCCGCTCGCGGATCTACGGCGCTCCGTCCGGTGGAGCAGTTGCTCACGCACACCTGGCGGCATGCCCTCTGCCGATGGAACTAGCCGCCTATTAACACGCCCTAACCGCACGCGAGGACAAGTATACGATGGTGTCAATCAAGGCACGCGACAGCCGTCGCCGCTCGCCTCGATCCGCCGGGCTGGGGAACCCGCGTGAAGCTCGGAAACAGATTCGCAGATTCGAATTCGTCAAGTCCAAGGCGCGCTAGCGCGCCCGCGTCAACGCGAGCCAGATGCCGCCGCCGATCATGAAGCCGCCCGAGACACGCGAGACCAGGCGCGTCCGCTGCTTGGAAAAGAATTTTCGCGCGCGGCCGGCGAGCAATGCGTAGATCATGTCGCTCATCGCCGCCGTCACCATAAAGGTCACGCCGAGCAGCGCCACTTGCGGGAGGTGATCCTTGTTCAGGTCCACGAACTGCGGAATGAAGGCGCCGAAGAACACCAGCACTTTCGGGTTCGACAGCAGCACCAGAAATCCTTGCAGGAAGAATCCGCCGCGCGGCGGCGGTGGCGGCTCATCCGCGCTCAGGTCCTCGACCGGGGAGCGGATCAGCTTGATGCCGAGCCAGACCAGGTAAGCCGCGCCGGCAAAGCGCACCCAGTCGAACCAGTAGCCCATGGTCGCCATCAGCGAGGTGAGACCGACGGCGACGACGCCGATCACGATCGCCAGTCCCGCCTGCGCGCCCAGCACATTGGTCAGCGCCGCGCGGGTGCCGTGGCGCAGGCCGTTGGCGATCACCAGCGTGACGATCGGGCCGGGCAGCAAAGCGAGCGCAATGCAGGCGGCGACGTAGGCGAGATAGGCTTGCAGGGACATGGCGGAACTGCTCGGAGCGGGAACTCGGGTGTCCCCGTTCTAGCGCAAGCCACACCCGATAAGAAGAGCGAAGAGCTGCGCCATCCGACTGCTCGATGACGTCGCGCTTGACATGCAACCATTTGGTTGCCTATTGTGGCGCACATGGACGAAGTCTTCAAAGCGCTGGCGGACGCATCGCGGCGGTCGCTCCTGGACAGGCTTCACGCCAGAAACGGACAGACGCTGAACGAACTGTGCGAAGGCCTCGCCATGACGCGGCAGGCGGTCACCAAGCACCTTGCGATTCTCGAACAGGCCAATCTCGTCACCACGTTCAAGCATGGCCGCGAGAAACTGCACTACCTCAACCCGGTTCCGATCCATCAGATCGGCGAGCGGTGGATCAGGAAATTCGAGCGCGCCAAGCTGGTCGCGCTCGGCGAATTGAAACGGCAACTGGAGGAGCGCGATGAGTAAGCCGGAATTCGTCTATGTGATCTATATCGAAGCTTCCTGCGAAAAGGTCTGGGATGCGCTGATCGATCCGGAGATGACCAAGGATTATTGGGGCAGGCATCGCAACAGCTCCGATTGGAGCAAGGGCGCGAAGTGGCAGCATGAGGATTACGACGATCCCTCCAAGGTCGCGATCGCCGGCACCGTCATCGAGCGCGAGCGTCCGCACCGGCTCGTGCTGAGCTGGGCGCGGCCGGAGAATCTCGGCGATCCCGACAAGGTCTCCCGCGTCACCTTCACGATCGAGGAACAGTTCGGCTCGACCAGGCTGACGGTTGTGCATAGCGAACTCGACGACGAGATGCTGCGCGGCGTCAGCGCCGGCTGGCCCCCGATTCTGTCGAGCATGAAAACGCTGCTGGAGACCGGCGCGTCAATGCCGATGACGCGCCGACGTTGGAAGAGCGGCGAGTAGCTTCGCGGGAGGGTTCAAGATGTCCAAACCGGAATTCATATACGTCACCTATATCGAGACCACGCCCGAGAAAGTGTGGGAGGCGCTGACCAATAGCGAGTTCACCAGGCGTTACTGGTTCAACACGGAAGTGAAATCCGACTGGAAGGTGGGCTCCCCGTTCGCGCTGGTCACGAACGGCACCACGACGGATGTGGGCGAAATCCTCGAGGCAGACCGGCCGCGACGTCTCGCCTACACCTTCAAGCATCAGCTCGATGAGGAGATGCGCAAGGAGCCGCCAACCAAGGTCACCTTCACCATCGAGCCCCACGGCGACCTCGTGAAGCTGACCGTGACGCATGAAGGCTTCGCCAAAGGCAGCAAGCTCTTCGATGGCATTTCCAAGGGATGGCCGGCGATCCTCTCGGGGCTCAAGACCCTGCTCGAGACCGGGAAAGTGTTGGCGATCCCGCCTCGTGCGCTTGAGATCGAAGGGTTCGAATAGAAATGAAGATCTATCGGAGGATTCGAGAGGACATGAATATCGAGAAATTCAAGCCGGCGATCGTCTACACGATCTACATCGCGTCCACACCGGAGAAGGTCTGGGAGGCGCTGACCAGTGCCGAGTTCAGCCGGAAGTATTTTTCCGGCAACGCGGTCGAGGTCGATCTCCGCGTGGGCGGCGCATTCATGGTGCGTACGCCCGATGGCGCGCCGCACATCACCGGCGAGGTGATCGCATGCGAGCCGGCGCGGAAGCTGACGGTGACCTTCAACGTCAACTGGCCGGCGCTGGTGGAAAAGCTCGGGCCGACGCTCGTGACCTATGAGATCGAGCAGGCCGGCGACGCGGTCAAGCTGACGCTCCTGCAATCGCACGACCGGCCGCTCAGCGACGATATCCTCTCCGGCGGCCGCGCCGGCTGGCCCGCGATCCTCTCCAGCCTCAAGAGCTTGCTGGAAACCGGCAATGCCCTCGTCATCCAGATGCAGCCGCCGGCACGGATGCTGGCGGCGCTGAAGGAATTGGGAATCGCGACGCCGTAAGTCGCGACGGTCCCGTAGCCCGGGTGGAGCGCCAGCGTAACCCGGGGCCGCTCGCAAAACCGAGACCGGCGTCCCGGGTTGCGCTTCGCTCCACCCGGGCTACGACGTTACCCCCGCGCCCGTAACTCGCGGCGCAGCACCTTGCCGGTCGCGGTCATCGGCAACGACTCCGCGAACTCGACGAAGCGCGGATATTCGTGGGCGGCGAGTTGCACTTTGACAAAGTCCTGGATCTCGCGGGCGAGCGTGTCGCTTGGGGCATAACCGGGGCGGAGCACGATCCAGGCCTTGATCGACTCGGTCCTGATCGGATCGGGAATGCCGACCACGGCCGACATCGCGACCGCCGGATGTTTCATCAGCGTGTGCTCGATCTCCGACGGGCCGACGCGATAGCCGGCTGTGGTGATGACGTCGTCCTCGCGGCTGACGTACCAGAAATAGCCATCCTCATCCTGCACGCCGAGATCGCCGGTCAGGAGGAACTCGCCGGCATATTTCTTCGCCGTCGCTTCCGGATTGCGCCAATATTCGATCATGGTGCAGGGGCACGGCTGCCGCACGCCGATGATGCCGCGCGTCCCCCGCGGCAGCTCCTCGCCTCTGTCGTTGACGATGCGCACGTCGAAGCCGGGTGTCGCCCTGCCCATCGAACCCGGGCGGATCGGAAACAGGTTCGAATTGCTGCCGATCACAAGGTTGCACTCGGTCTGGCCGAACACTTCATGGGCGTCGATGCCGAAGGTGTCGCGCACCCAGCCCAATAGTTCGCCGCCGAGCGACTCGCCGCCGGTGAAGATGCTGCGCAGCTTCACGCCCGAATTCTTCACGCCCGCCTGGCGCATCAGCTTCAGCGCGGTCGGCGGCAGGAACACGTTGCGGATTCCGAGGTCGGCCATCATCTGCATCGCCGCCTGCGGCTCGAACTTGCGCGCGCGATGGCCGACCATGGGAATGCCGTGGTACCAGAACGCGAACAGGCCGTTGATCAGGCCGCCGATCCAGGCCCAATCCGCGGGCGTCCACATCAGGTCGCCGGGCCGCGGCAGGAAGTTGTGGCACATCTCGACATTCGGCAGGTGGCCGAGCACGACGCGGTGCGCGTGCAGCGCGCCTTTCGGGTTACCCGTGGTGCCCGACGTGTAGATGATGAGTGCGGGATCATCGGCCGAGGTGTCGACGCTCGCAAACTCCGGCAAGGCCGCACGCAGCGAGGGCCAGAACGGCCTGGTGCCTGCGGGGACTTCCTCGCCGACCACATAGACGTTCTTCAACTCGGGCAGGCGGTCGCGGATCTTCGCGAGCTTCTCCCAGCCGGCCGCGTCGGTCACGATCGCCTTCGCTTCGGAATTCGACAGGCGAAATTCCAGCGCATCCTCGCCGAACAGCGCGAACAGCGGGATCGAGATCATCGCGGAGCGGAAGGCGGCAAGATGCGCGATCGGCAATTCGAGCGATTGCGACAGGAACACCGCGACGCGGTCGCCGCGCTTAAGACCGTCAGCCTTCAGCACATTGGCGAAGCGGCGCGACATCTCCGCGACCTCGTCGAAGGTGGTGCGCGTCTGGGTGCCGTCCTCGTCGACATAGACAAGCGCGGGCCGGCCCGAGCCGTCGGCATGGCGGTCGCAGCAGGCGGTCGCCATGTTGAAGCGCGCCGGGACGTCCCAGCGGAAGTTGCGGGTGAGCTCGTCGTAGGTTGCGGCTTCCTTGAGCATGATCCTCGGGCGTTCCTGACGTTTCCTCGCGAACCGGCGTCGCGATGACCGGTCGCTCTGTTGTTACTGTCAGTTTTAAAGCGCCGCGCGCCCCGCACAAGCCTTCGCCCCTGCACGTCGCGGCTTATGCGCTGCCGGCCGCGTCAACGCGTCGCGATGCGTGCAATCCTTGCAGGCCGTCGTTCCGCCTGTCCTTCGCCGCGCCGCGGAATAATGCGCGGACGAGACATCGGCCGATCACCTCAGATTTCTTTCCTTCCGGCGGGCCCGGGTGCGCAGGAACTCAGCTAATCAATTGATTCAATTCAGCTTATTCGAGTTTCCTTACTGCCATGCGCGGATTCATCATGAGGTCTGTCGGCACCGTTCAGGGGTCGCAATTTTGTCAAATAAGCCTATATTAGGGGACGAAATGACTTGTGCGGCGCGCCGCCGGTTGTGGCGTGCCGTCCCCAACCCCCAATCGCGCTATCGCTAAGAAGAGTAAGAGGTCGTCGACCATGCGTCCTATGCGTCCGTTCAACTTTAACACCTCCGCCGAACTCTTTCCCGCCGCCATTCGCAAGAAGAAGCGGGCCGGTTTCGCCTATCGGCGCTTTGGCACCGCGGCAGAAGCCGTGCAGTATGCCATGGAAGAGCTGCCGGCGGATTCGCTGAACGGCGCCTACCTGCAGGTCGAGGAAGCCCGTTTCGACCAGAACGGCATCCGCACGCTCTATGAGAGCGAGGCGTTCCCGCTGCCGCGTCGTCCGCGCCCGGTGCAGACCAATACCGACGCCGACGCCGCTTAAACCAATCCGTCCCTGACCCAAGCGAAAAGCCCTCGGGATGATCCGGGGGCTTTCTCTTTTTGCGCTCATAGCCGCGGCTGCTTGTCCAGCCAGCGCCTGAGCATGCGCACGTTCCGGACATTGGCGCGGAACATGACGTCGAACGCGTCGCCCGCGAGCGGCACCAGGCCGACCGCGCCATCGAGCGCGACATTGGCGAGCATCCGCGCGGTGATGTGCCAGGGCGCGCCCAGCGCACGCGCTTCTCGCACCAGCCACAGCGAGATCGCCGTCGTGATGATGTCGCCGACCACGGGGATCAGACCAATCAGGCCGTCGATGCCGTAGCGGATCTTGGTGCCGGGTACGATGAAGGCGACGTCGAGCAGTTTCGCGATCGCCTCGAGCCGCGCCAGCCGCTGCTCACGGGTAAGAGTGCCGAACGGATTGGCGGTCTCGAAATCAAGCCGGAACGCCTCGAACTGCGGATGCAGCGCCGCTTCCGGAATCTCGCGTCCGTCCTGGTCGATGATTTTCCCCCGCGGCCTGGCGTCGCGGAACGGGCCCTGCGAGCGGGCGCGGTTGGGCACGAAGATGTCGTCGGGCATGAGCATTCAGATGGTAACGCAAGGACGCGGTACAAGTTGCGTCACATTACCGCTCTGTCACCTCGCGGCAGGGCCGCACACTCGCCGTGATTCCGTCGTTAGCAGTGTCTCATTCGCGATACCAGTTAAAAGCATTGCCGCGATTTAACTGGTGGATCTTGTCGGCTCAGGCCAACACCGGCCGCTTTAATCCCGCGAGGGCTTCCATCAAGCGATGCCGAATATTGAGATCACTGAGGAGTGCCGCGCCCTGATTGAGAGCGCGGTTGAGCCCCCGACCGGACGGCGCTTGCCAAACGGCAACTGGCTCATACCGGTCAACGAGGTGACATGGGAGCGACTGCAGCAAGTACGGCGGCAAGGCGAAACGATCTCGGACTGCATCATTCGCGTCATGATCGTCACCTTGCATAAGAGCGGCTTGCAATAGGGCATTGCAGCCTAGGACTGTTAGATAGTGCTGTAGGGTGGGCAAAGGCGCACTTGCACCGTGCCCACCATCCAGCGCCGTGCTCGGGATGGTGGGCACGCTTCGCTTTGCCCACCCTACAGCATTGCCGCGAGTTGTGATTCAAATTTCAAACAGCGTGAGGGATGTGAGTCCGCATTCTCGCGGCGCTTTGCGTCCGAGCTTTGCGTACCTTTCCACCCTCCTCGATATCAGAGGGCGCAGGGAAAGCCGGGTGCCGGT